>JBCCOR010000219.1:0-7711 GCA_039025295.1 Acidobacteriota bacterium | reverse complement strand
CGCCGACCGCAGCCGTCCGGAGACGCTGATCACCATCGCCGATCAGCCGTGGGAGGAGATCGGGCGGGTGGCGCAGCTGCACCGCTGTGAGAAGCTCCTCGTCGGCCTCGGTCGGCTCTACGACGACGACGGCGGCACCTCGAAGGTGCTCGAGCCGCTCGAGCGCCTGCTGTCGTCGGTCGAGAGCGACACGGTCGTGCTGCGCGCGCCGCAGGGCTGGCATCCCTCGCGCGTCCAGCGGGTGCTGGTGCCGGTCGGCGGCCGCCGCGACCACAGCCATCTGCGCGCGCGCATACTCGCCAGCCTGTGCCGCGAAGGCTGCGCCGTGATCACCTTTTTCGGCGCGGTCGAGGCCGCGGCCGACGAGCACGCGCTGGCGCTGCTGCACGCGGAGCTCGACGAGCTGGCGCAGGACGAGGTCGGCCGCGGGCCCGACGGCGGGCGCGCGACCCACGCCGCGATCGAGGTGGCGCGGGTGGAGGGGGCGATCGCCGACGCGATCGTCGAGCGCGCCCAGGCGAGCGACCTGGTGGTGCTGGGCCTGCGCCGCATCAGCAAGCGTCGCACGGCGCTCGGACCGCTCGCCCTGCGCGTCGCGCGCGAAACCCAATGCCCGCTGCTGCTGATCGGACGCCAGGTGACGTAGGCTAGATCGATGCGGATCGCCGCACTGTCAGCCCGAGGAGGAATCGATCGATGAAGAGCATGGGTGCCCAGCTGGTGACCTTCATGCGTCCTGGCACGCGCCGGCGCAACATCATGACCCTGGTGCGTTTCTTCGTCACGCTGGGCCTGCTGATCGCGGTCTACAGCGTGCTCTTCCACTACCTCATGCTGCGCGAAGGCCAGCTGCACTCGTGGGTCACGGGGGTGTACTGGACGCTGACCGTGATGTCGACGCTCGGCTTCGGCGACATCACGTTCCACACCGATCTCGGGCGCCTGTTCTCGATGGTCGTGCTGCTGACGGGCACGGTCTTCCTGCTGATCCTGCTGCCGTTCGTCATCATCGAATTCGTGTACGCACCGTGGCTGCGCGCGCAGTCGGCGTCGCGTGCGCCGCGCGCGCTGCCGACCAAGACGCGCGATCACGTGCTGCTCGCCTGCCACGAAACCGTGGCGCGCGCGCTGATGCACCGGCTCGACATCTACGGCGTGCCGCACACGATGATTGTGCCGACCGTCGACGAGGCGCTGGCGCTGCACGACGACGGCGTGCCGGCGATGGTCGGCGCGGTCGACGATCCCGAGACCTGGCGCCAGGCGCGCGCCGAGCACGCCGCGCTGGTGGTCGCCACGGCGTCGGATCCGGTCAACACCAACGTCGCGTTCACCGTCCGCGAGCAGACCAAAGACGCGACCATCGTCGCCACGGCCGGTGATCCGGCCTCGGTCGACATTCTCGAGCTGGCCGGTAGCAACCACGTGCTGCGCCTGGGCGCGGCGATGGGGTCACTGCTCGCGCGCCGGGTGACGGCGGGCTCGGCGGCAGCGTCGCACGTGCTGACCGGCTGCGGCGATCTGCGCATCGCCGAGGCGGGCGTGGTCGGCACCATCCTCAGCCAGAAGACCCCGCGCGCCGCCGGCCTGCTCGACATCGCCGGGCTCGAGGTGCTCGGCGTCTGGAATACGGGCGTTTTTCGGCCGCTCGATCCCGATCATCCGATCGGACCGCACGGCATCGTGCTGCTGGCGGGGGAGGCGTGCGCGCTGCGGGCGTTCGACGAGGCGTTCGTCGCGAACCTGCCCGAGCCCGGGCCGGTGCTGATTCTCGGCGGCGGCCGGGTCGGCCGCGCGGCGGCCTACGCGCTCGCCGAGCGCGGCCTGACGTCGCGCATCGTCGAGCGCGAGCCGAGCCGGGTGCGTCCGGATCTCGACACGATCGTCGGCAACGCGGCCGAGCGCGAGATTCTCGACGAGGCCGGCATCGCCACCGCCTCGACGGTGCTGGTGACGCCGCACGACGACGACATCAACGTCTACCTCACGCTCTACGCGCGCCGCCTGCGGCCGACCGTGCAGATCCTCAGCCGCGCAGCCCGTCGGCGCAACGTGTCGACGCTCTACCGCGCCGGCGCCGACGTCGTGCTGAGCTACACCTCGATGGGCGCGAGCGCGCTCTTCAACCGCCTCGGCTGCGCCGAGATCACGCAGGTCGCCGAAGGCTTGGCGCTGGTCCAGATGTTCGCGCCGCCGGCGCTGCGCACCAGCGCGCTCGATCTGGCGGCGGTGCATCGCGACACCGGCGTGCACATCGCCGCGGTCGTGCCGCAGGAAGGCCCGATGCGCCTGCGGCCCGACCGCGTGCGCCTGCGCGACGACGATCGCCTGCTGCTGGTGGCCGACACCGAGGCCGAGCGGCGCTTCGTCGGCCGCTACGGATCGCCGCCGCGCATGATGCCGTAGCGGCCCGGGCGCGCGGTCGGCGTCCGCTGCTGGCGGATGGGCCTCAGTTGCCGGCGGACGCCGGCGCGGCGCTCTCGACCGGCGTCCAGCGGGTGGTGCGGCCGAGCATCGAGAAGCCGACGAAGCCGCGCACGTCGAGCGCGCCGTCGTCGCGCAGCGTGATCTTGCACTTGTAGGTCTTGCCCTTCTCGGGATCGTAGATCTTGCCGCCGCTCCACACGCCGCCGCCGTCGTAGCTGAAGCCGGTGACCAGCGGCAGGCCGATGATCGGCCGATCGCGCAGCTTCTTGTCGGGGTTCTCCCGGTCGGTCTTGGGCTTGCCGGCGTCGGCGCCGTCCTCGATGTTCGGCCGCTCCATCCACACGATCTTGCCGCTGTACGTGCCGCCGCTCTCGGTGATTTCGACGTGCACCTGGCCGCGCTCGGACGGCGCGGTCAGCCAGGTGCCGACGAGCGCGTCGGCGTCTTGCGCGGCCGCCGGCAGGGCGAGGAGCAGGCAGGCGCCCGCGAGCAGGGCGAGGAGAACGAGGCGCGGCAGATGCCGGGCGCGGATGGGCGAGAGGATGCTGGTCATCGGTCGGGGGCTCCTTCGGGAGAGTGAAAGCGAAACGGCGCGCGGTGGATCGACCCCCGCGCGCCGCCTTGTCTCGCACTTTGTCGATCGCGTGCGACGTCTACTCCGACCAGGACGTTGCGTCGCCCGACTCGAAGCCGTCGGCGAAGATCGTGTCCCCGAACGAATCCTCGGGCATCATGATGCCGTTGCCCGAGTCGTTGTCGAAGCCGGGATCCTCGATGTCGAGCGCGCTCGATCGGAAGATGTCGGTGAAGTTGTCCGGATCGACCGACGGGAAGAGCTCGCGGTAGAGCGCCCCGATGCCGGCGCTGTGGGGCGCCGACGCCGAGGTGCCGAAGAACGGGTTGAAGCCCGGCGTGCTGGTCGAGACGCCGTTGCCCGCGACGAAGTCGGGCTTCTGGCGCACGGTGCTGCTCGGGCCGCCGCCTTCCGTGGGCGGCGCGACCGGGGTGCCGTCGGGGTTGAAGAAGATCCGGCGCGGGCCGTCGGAGCTGAAGAATTCGACCTGGACGCCCACGCCGCCGACGAAGACGCCGTCGGGATCGACGGCGGTGTTGACGTTGATCGCGCCGATGGTGATCGCGCCCTCGGCGCCGGGATGGCCGAAGATCTGACCGTCGGTGCCGGTCTCGAGCCGACCGCGGTGGGTGTTGAGGTTGAGGAAGACCGGGTCGCCGGCGAACTGGGCGATCACGATGCGGTTGCCGGTGTCGTCGCGCATGCCCGAATCGATCGCCTCGAACGGCAGATCGTCGCCGTCCTGGACCAGGGTCGAGAAAGCGATGACGTTTTCCAGGGCGTCGTCGAGCACGAAGAGATCGAAGTCATCGTCGGCTGCGCCGAGCGGATTCGCCCACTGCAGCGTGATCAGGAAGGGCGGGTCGAAGGTCATCGCGTTGCTGTTGGCGCCGCCGCCGAAGTCGTGGGCCGCGGTCGCGGCGCCGACCAGCGGCGCAGGCAGCGCGGTGGGCACGAAATCGCCCTCCCACACGCCCGACTCGTCGGCGTCGAGGTTGCCCGAGTTGCCGGCCGAGGTGAAGTAGTAGACGCCCTGGGCGACGACGTCCTCGACCGCCAGGGCGATGATGTCGTCCTGGAACGCGCCTTCGAGCAAATAGAGGACGTCGTCGATGATCACCCGGCAGCCGGCGTCGGCGAGGTCGAGGATGTTCTGGGCCATCTGCGCCGTGCCGCCGGTGCCGGTGGCGAAGAAGAGCTCGGCGCCGGGCGCCATGTCGTGAATGATCTCGAGCAGGGCGGTGCCCTCGCTGGTGCCGGGGTTGCCGCTCTGGCCGGGCAGCACGGTGACGGTCGGCGGCAGATCGCCCGAGCCCTGGAGCGTGGCGAGGGCGTCGACGCTGTCGGACATCGCGCACGCCTTGACGCCGGTGCCGTCGACGTTGAAATCAGCGCGCACGGTCGCCGTGCCGTGGGCGATGTCGCCCTCGGTGACGGTGAGCATCTGGGTGATCGGGATCTCGGCCCCGCGGATCAGGCGGACGGCGTCTTCGCCGGCGAGCGCCAGCAGCTGTTCCTGGGGCAGCCGCACGCGGGCGCGATCCCAGCGCGGGAAGCTGCTGACCACCTCGCCGCCGAGCGCTTCGACGCGCACCAGCAGGAGATCGTCGATCTCGGCGACGAG
Source organism: Acidobacteriota bacterium (assembly GCA_039025295.1). Lineage (GTDB taxonomy): Bacteria > Acidobacteriota > Thermoanaerobaculia > Multivoradales > J023 > JBCCOR01. The sequence continues at coordinate 3,086 of JBCCOR010000219.1, read as the reverse complement.
ATCGAGCAGCAGACGGCCGTCGGCCTCGCGCAGCGGCGGCGCGATGTCGAGCTTGGGCAGCTGGGTGAGATGGCGCGCGCCGCGGGCGACGTCGAGGGCGTGGAGCAGCGGCGTCGTGAGCTTGCGCTCGGCGGGCGAGCGCTGGTTCTTGAGCTGGGTCAGCAGCTGGATCTGCGCGGCCGCCGACGGCTGTACCGCGACGTCGGTCGTGACGTCCTGGGCATGCGCGATCGGTGCGAGCAGCGCGCCGACGAGCAGCACGGCTGCGGCGCGCGACGAGGCGGAGAGGGAGGACGGGCGGGCAAAGAACGAGCCGAGACGAAAACGTCGGGGCATAGCGAAGCACTCCTACGAGCGATTGGGCGTGTGTGGTGCGCACGGACGCACCGACGACAGCCGGGTAGGAGATGCGATGGAATGAACGAAGTATAACGAACGGTGTGACGGTGCGCCAGGGTGAGGGCGGATCGATCGGGTTCCGTGCCCGCGGGTAACGGCGTCTGTACTGGGCGTCGTACCCGGGTCCGCGGTACGATCGCGCTATGGCCGCAACCGTTGATCTCGCCCGCATGCGCTTCGGTGCGCTCGCCGCCGAGCGCGAAGCCGATCTCGATCGCTATTTCGTCCGCTCGCAGTCGTTTCGGCGGCTGCGCGACGGGCAGAAGACCGTTGCGCTCGGCAACCGCGGCGTGGGCAAGACGGCGATCGTCCGCATGCTGTCGAGTCACGCCAAGCGCAACGGCCAGCTCGTGATTCGACTGGCGCCCGAGGACTATTCCTACGATCTGCTCAACGAGGTCACGGCCTCGGAGGCCTCGGGCTCGTGGGCCAAACACGGTGCCTACGCCGCGGCGTGGAAGTACCTGCTCTACGTGCTGGCGATGAAGCACATGGTGCGCAGCGACATCGGCCTCAAGGCCGGGGCCGCCGGTCGGATCTATGCCTATCTGCGCGATCACCACGCGCACATCGACAAGAATCCGATCGGCGTGCTGATCTCGTACCTCAAGCGTCTCGAGGGCATCAAAATCGGCCGCTTCGAGGCGTCGGTGCGCAGCCGCGAGCTGCAGCGGCTCTACCGCCTCGAGGAGATCGAGGTGCTGCTCGACGATCTCGATCGTCTGGCGCAGCGCAAGTCGGTGCTGATCCTGGTCGACGAGCTCGACCGCGGCTGGGACGCCTCCGAGGACGCCTGCGCGTTCGTGTCGGGCCTGTTCCAGGCGGCGATGGCGATCAACCAGCGCGGGCGCGGCCTGCGCGTCATCCTGTCGCTGCGCCAGGAGCTCTACGAGAGCATTCCCGAGCTCTACGACGACGCGCAGAAGATCCGCGATCTGATCGAGGTCATCCGCTGGGACGAAGAGACCCTCGCTGATCTGATGGCGAAGCGGGTTGCCAACGCCCTGCATCTCGACGAGACCACCCTGACCCCGCGCGCGCTGTGGCGGCACATTTTCGCCGCCACTTTCGACGACGGGCAGACCTCGACCTTCGCCTACATCGCCGATCGCTCGCTCTGGCGACCGCGCGAGATCATTCACTTCTGCGAACTGATCCGCGAGATGGCGGTCGACCAGGGGATCGAAGGGCCGATCGATCAGCGCGTCATCCAGCGCGCCGAATACGTCTACTCGAGCGATCGCATGCAGGACGTCGCGGCCGAGTACAAGTTCCAGTATCCCGATCTGCGGCTGGTGTTTGAGACCTTCCGCGGCCAGGCGGCGACGTTTCCGCGCGACGCGCTCGAGCTGCATGCGCTGCGGGTCACCGAGGGCGAGTTCAAGGTCGGCGACGCGCGCGCGTGGACCGGCGGGCTCGAGCCCGAGCATCTGGTGGGCATTCTCTGGTCGGTCGGCTTCTTACGCGCCCAGACCGCCGGTGGCCGCGACGCGCGTCAGCGCCGCCGCAACAGCTTCCTCGGCCCCCATCAGGTCATCGCCGCGCCGAATTTGGCGAACATCAGCCGTTTCCACGTCCATCCGATGTTCCGCGAGGCGCTCGGCATGCGCGAGGGCCTGCAGGCCGTCTGAGCCGGGTGCGCGCGCGGCGCAGGTCTGCCACAATGGCGACATGACGACTGCTGATGCTTTCCGGGTTGCGCCTTCGCCGCCCATTTCGCCCGACGCTGCTGACGACACCGCCTCGCTCTATCACCCCGCCACCTATGCCACCGCGACCGCGGTCGACGCCGCCGCCTGGCTCGACGACATCGTCGCGCTGGCGCGCGGCGCAGGCCGCGCGATTCTCGCCGTCTACCACGGCGACGACGACGCGCTCGACGTCCGCCGCAAAGACGACGACTCGCCGGTCACCGCCGCCGATGACGCCAGCCATCGCCACATCGCCGACCGTCTCGCGCGCCGCGCCGTGCGCCTGCCGATCGTGTCGGAAGAATCGGCGGCGCCGGCCTGGTCGACGCGCGCGCGCTGGCAGCGCTACTGGCTGATCGATCCGCTCGACGGCACCAAGGAATTTCTCAAGCGCAACGACGAATTCTCGGTCAACATCGCGCTGATCGAAGACGGCGTGCCGCGCCTGGGCGTGGTGCACGCGCCGGTGCTCGGTGAGACCTATGCTGCCGTGCGCGGCGCGGGCGCGTGGCAGATCGACGCCGACGGCGGGCGCACGCCGCTCGACGCGGCCGGCACCGCCGACGCCGCGCCGCTCCGGATCATCAGCAGCCGCAGCCACGGTTCACCGCGCCTGGCCGCCTTCCGCGACGCCCTCGACGCGCCGCACGAGGTCACCCGGCTCGGCAGCGCGCTGAAGATGGGCCGCGTTGCCGCCGGCGTCGCCGACGTCTATCCGCGCCTCGGCCCGACCATGACCTGGGACACCGCGGCCGCGCACGCGGTGCTCGACGAGGCGGGCGGTGCGCTGCTGACCGTCGACGGCGACGCGCTGCGCTACGACCGACCGTCGCTGCGCAATCCGTGGTTCGTCGCGCTCAGCCAGCGCGGCGCGCGCAGCGCGTGGCGCCAGGCGCTCGACGCGGCGAATCGCGCCCGCTGAGCGTCGGGGCGCGCATCCCGATGACGACCAGGACGGCGGTCGATCCGGCGTCGCCGGCGCGCGGCGCCGACGGT
>JBCCOR010000218.1:0-7716 GCA_039025295.1 Acidobacteriota bacterium | reverse complement strand
CGCCGGACCGAGCGCGGGCCGGCGCGGCCGGCCGGCGATCCACGCCAGCGCGCCGGCGCCCGCAAGACCGAGCGCGCCGATGCGCACCAGCCGCTGCAGCCCGCCGCTCACGGGCGCGGACCGCGGACGCCGCCGGCATCTGCCGCAGCCTCGTCGGCCGCCGCCGATTCGGCGTCGACGTCGCTGGCCGGTACGAGGTCGTCGGCGCGGGTCGCCGCCACATCGGCATCGTCGGCCGCCGGATCGAAGCCATCGTCCGCGGCGGGCGCGTCGAGCGGCACCAGCGGCGCCGACGACGGATCGAGCACCTGCGCGTAGTAGGCCACGAAGGCCGGCGAGAAATAGCGCGGATCCGGCTCGACCGCCGGCTCCAACTCGCCGCAGAGGCGAATGTCGTCGGCCACCTGCGCCGCGCGATCGGTGTCCTGCCGCAGTTCGAGCGTCCACAGAGCATAGCCCGCCGCCGCCCGCAGCAGACAGATCTGCGACCGCGCGCGCCAGGTGCTGTAGCGCAGATCGGTCAGGGTCTCGAGCACCGCCGCGTAGTCGCCGCGCAGGTAGGACTCGGCCGCGCGGCGCAGCGGCAGGGGCGGCGCCGTGCCCGCCTTCTCCAGGCGCTCGATCGCCGACTCGAGGGCTTCGACGCCGTTCATCAGCTGCGACAGCGGCGCGTTCGGCTTCGCCAGCTCGGCCACCCGGGCCAGCTGCTCCTCTACAGTCGTCACGCGCTGCGCCAGTCCGGGCGGATAGGGCGCAAGCGAGGCGAGGCGTGCGAGCAGCGCACGCCCGCGCGATTCGATCTCGCGCAGCGTGCCGATGGCGTCGGCGGTCGCGCGCCGACGGACGTCGCGGCGCTGGGTGGCGTCCTGCAGCAGCTGCTGCATCTCGTCGGCCGCACGCTGCGCCATCGCTTCCGCTTTGCGGATGGCGGCATCGTTTTCGGCCCGGCTGAGCGCGCGCCCGGCCTTGGCCAGCATCTCGCGCGCGTCGCTGTAGCGCCCGGCGAAGGTCTGCTGCCACACCGGCCCGAGCTCGGCCGAGCGGCGCAGGCCGTCCAGTGCGTCGGCCGAGCGACCGGCCTGATCGAGATCCGCCTGCGCGCGCTGGCGCAGGGCGTCGAGCGCTTGAATCTTGCTCTGGCAGCGCTCGCGCTGACGCCGGAGCTCGGCGTATTCGGCGGGTGCGCGGCGGACGACGCCCTGCGATTCAGCGGTTTGCCACGCCCGCAGCGCGGCGCGGCAGTCGCCGGCGCCGGCGAGCGCCAGACCGAGGTGATAGTGCGGCATGTAGGCCGATCGGATCAGGTTGGCCGCGCGCGCCTCCGGCCGCTCGGCGATCGCCTGCTGCAGCCATCGAACCGCGTCGGCGAAACGACCGGCCTCGTAGGCGGTGACGCCGTTGCGGTAGCTCTCGCGCGCGTTGGCGTGCAGCGGTGCCGCCGCCATCATCAGCATCAGCGCGGCCACCACGAGGACGCGCCAGCGCCGCCATCCGCCGCGTCGGAGGCTCAACTCCACCATCCGCTCTCCTTGAAGTAGGTCGTCACGTCGATGTCGATGCGAACCGCGCACGGCGACACCTCGCCCAGCCGCACGTCGACCTCGCACGTCAGCGTCTGCACGTCCGCAGTGCCCGCCGCGGCATCGGCCTGGGTGAGATCCACCGCGTCAGCGGCCACGACGTCGACGTCGACCGACGGGTCGCGGTCGACCGACGGGTCGCGCGCGTCGGCTGGTGCGAACGGCCGCACCGCCCCGGGACCGTAGTGCAATTCGATCGTGTACTGCCCCACCGGCAGCTCGAACGCCGTCGGCGCGACGGCTTCGGCCGGCAGCGGCAGCTCGCTGCCGTCGACGTCGACGATGCGCGCAATGCGCGCCCAAGGCGTGACGTCGACGCGGACGATGCCGCGGTCGATCGGCGGCGGTGCGGGCGTGGGTTCCGGGATCGGTGCGGGCGCGGGTTCGGCGACCGCGACCGGCGGCGGGGATGGCGGTTCGGGCTCACCGCGCATGAGCCAGGCACCGATGCCGACCAGCACCAGCAGCGCGGCCGCCAGCAGACCACCGATCAGCACGCCGCGCTTGGCGCCGAGGCCCGACGAAGCGGATTCGGTCGCGGCCGCGTCGGCCCCGGGCGGCGGTGCCACACCGGCGGCATCGGCCGCAGCCATCGGCGCCGGCGACTCCACGATCGGCCGGCCGGTGGGATCGTCGAAGGCGTCGAGATCGGGCAGATCGATCGGCGGCGCACCCTCCCAGTCGAGCTCGCCCCCGGGCTCGTCCGGCGGGGATCCGTCCGACAGCTCGGGCCGCTGCATGCGCACGAACGTATCGTCGAGGGCTTTGCGTGCCGCCTCCAGATCGCCCGACTGGATCAGACTGCTGATCGCTTCGGCGTCCTCGGCCAGCGGACCGGACGACGCCAGCTCGAGGGCGGCCTGGCTCGACGCGTCGCGCATCGCCTCGTCGAGCGCGTCGACGGTCGCCGGCGCAACGTCGTCTGCCGCTGCCGCATCGTCGGCGTCGAGGCCAGCGCGGACGTCGATGTCGGCCACCGGCGGATCGTCGCCCTCCGGCAGCCCGCGCAGATCGCCGATCGGCTGCGTCGAGTTGAGGTCGTCGATCGGCCGAGTCGGCGGCGTCGGCGGCGCGGGCGGACGGAACACTTCGTCGGGTTCGGCGCTGCTGCCGGCGATCTCGAACGGGTTGATCAGCACCGTTTCGCTGAGGTTGGCGGTCGCTGCGCCGCGTCCGGAGCCGCTCGCATCGCGCACGTCGAAGCCGCCGGTCTGCGTGCCGCTGTGCGTGCCGGGATCGTCGTCGTCGTTGGCGACCGGCTCGCCGGTCAGGGCGCTGCGCCCTTCGCGCAGAATCTGGAGCGCCTCGTCGAGGCTGCTGCAGCGCTTCTCGGGCTTCTTCTCGAGGCAGCTCTCGATCATGCGGGTGATCGCCGCTGGGCATTCCGGCACCAGCGTGTCGAGCGGCGTCGGCACCTTGTACAGAATCTGGTAGACCAGCGCCGACAGCGTGTTGCCGCGAAACGGTCGTTCGTAGGTCAGCAGCTCGTAGGCGACGACGCCAAAAGAGAAAATGTCGGCGCGGTGGTCGATCGGCTCGGCGCGCACCTGCTCGGGCGGCAGATAGCCGCCGGTTTCGACCGCGGCTTCGTCCTGCGCGAGCTGCGACTCGGCGCTGGCGAGCTTGGCGATGCCGAAATCGAGCAGCTTGACCCGGCCGTCGGCGCCAACGTGGACGTTGGCCGGACGCACGTCGCGATGCATGACGCCCTGGGCGTGGGCGTAGGCAAGGGCGTTGGCCAGCTGCTCGAGGATGCGCAGGCGACCCGGCAGATCGAGCTCTCGGCGCGCTTCGATCACCGCCTCGAGAATCTCGCCGTCGAGCGCTTCCTGGACCAAATACGGCACCGCGTCCCCGGCCAGGGTCTCGGTGCCGAAGGCGTAGACCGATGCGATGTTGCGATGCTGCACGCTGGCCGCGATCTCGGCCTCGCGCACGAAGCGCCGTCGCAGCCCCTGGTCCTCGACCGAACAGGTCTTGATTACCACCCGACGCTTGCGCACAGGGTCGCGACCGGCGTAGATCACGCCGAAACGGCCCTCTCCCAGCGTCTTCTCTACGTCGAAATCACCGATGCGGGTCACGTCGTTCACGGTGCATGCATCCTACCATCGCAACAGCGTTTCGCCCCATCGCGCCGGGGCGCCGAGCAGGTCGCTCAGCGCTGCGCCTCGGCCACGCGCGCGCGGTGCCGATCGAGCCAATAGAACGCGCACAGGACGAGCGCGTGGGTGATGTGACCGCGTGCGACCAGCGCCGGCACCGACGCCATCGGCACCGTTACGACGCGCAGATCTTCGCCTTCGTCGGGTTCCTGCTCCGCCACCGGCCGCGCGTTCTCGATCAGCCACGTGGTGCAGGCGTTGTCCTGAATCGCGGGATTGGGATGGACGAGACCGAGCGCGATCGGGTCATCGCCGGCGTAGCCGGTCTCTTCGCGCAGCTCGCGCGCCGCCGCCACCGCCGGCGGCTCGTCGGGATCGACCATGCCGCCGGGAATCTCGAGGGTCACCGTTTCAGTCCCGTGCCGGTACTGGGCCACCAGCACCAGGGCGTCGTCGGGGGTGATCGCCACGACGTTGACCCACGGCGCGCTGCGGATCACGTGGTAATCGCCCTCGCGTCCGGTGCGCGGCGAGCGCCGCACGACCGACTCGACGGTGAAGACGCGATGGTCGTGCGCCGGTCCGCGCCGCAGGGTCGGCCAGGGATCGACCGCGCGGCAAGCATCGTCGAGTCGAGCCTCGGCGCGCGCGATCGCGGATGCATCGGCCGCGGCGGCATCGGACGGGGACGGGAACTTCGATGACACGGTAGAGACGCCTCCTGATGACCGCACGTCGACGGCCAAATCATGCGACCGGCTTGCGATCCCCCGACCCATCTCGTAACGTCAGGAGGGCGGAGCCACGCGCTCCGTCACGCCGCGCGGCCGGCCTCGCGCACTGTACCGCACTCATCCCGCCGCCGTTCGCCCACCTTCCCCGCCCGCAACCTTCCCGGAGACCTGCCATGACCTCATTGGCGATGAAACGCGTGCTGATCACAGGCGCTGCGCAAGGTATCGGCCGCGCGATCGCCGAAGCCTTCGCGTCGGAAAACGCCGAGCTGGTGCTGACCGACATCAACCAGGACGCGCTCGACGCCGCCCGCAGCGAGATCCATGCGGCCACCGGCGCGCGCTGTCGGGCCTATCGGCTCGACGTCACCGATCCGGCGAGCATCGCCGACGCGCGCGACCGCATCCATCGCGACGCCGGGCGCATCGACATCCTGATCAACAACGCGGGCACGGTCTTCGGCGGCGCCTTCGCCGATCTGCCGCTCGAGCGGCATCGGCTGACCTACCGCATCAACGTCGAAGGCACGGTCGCGGTCACGCACGCGTTCTACGACGATCTGCTGCGCGCGCCGCGCGGCCATCTGGTGTTCATCGCCAGCGCCTCGGGCTTCATCGGCCTGCCCAACGCCACCACCTACGCCTCGAGCAAATGGGCCGTGATCGGCTTCGCCGAATCGATCCGCGCCGAGCTCAAGCACCAGGGTGTGCGCTCCCTGCGGGTGACGACGGTCTGCCCCGGCTACGTCGACACGGGTCTTTTCGACGGCGCGGCGCCGGTCAAGACCACCCGCATGCTCACGCCCGCAGAGCTCGGCCAGCAGGTCACGAAGGCGGTCAAGAACGGCGACGTGTGGGTGCTCGAGCCGTGGATCGTCAAGTTCACTCCCCTGCTCAAGCACGGCCTGCCGACCGCACTCTCCGACTTTCTGTCCGACGCCTTCGGCGCCAGCAGCAGCATGAACGCCTGGACCGGCCACGGCGACGACGCGACCGGCGGCGACCCGCGGGCCGGCGGCCGCGAATGAGCGCGCCGACCGCCGACGCGGCACACGCGGCGACGACGCCGCACGACGATGATCCAGCGACCGCCAACAACGCGACCGACGCCGCGGTGGCGGCCGGCGAACCGCCGGCCGGCGACGACATCGTCCGGCTGACGCTCGGCGATCGCGAAATCGTCCTGGTCGGCACCGCGCACGTGTCGCGCAGCTCGGTCGAGCAGGTGCGGACGGTGATCGAGGCCGAGGCGCCCGACGCGGTCTGCATCGAGCTCGACGAGAAGCGCTATCAGTCGCTGGCCGAACAGAAGCGCTGGGAATCGCTCGACCTGCGCGAGATCATCCGCCGCAAGCAGCTGTTCACGCTGCTGATCAACCTGCTGCTCGCGGCCTATCAGAAGCGTCTCGGCGGCCAGCTGGGCATCGAACCCGGCACCGAGCTGCTGGAAGCCGCGCGCATCGCCGAGGCGGGCGACATCCCGATCGCGCTCTGCGATCGCGACGTGCGCGTGACGCTGCGCCGCGCCGCCCGCCTGACGCCGTTCCATCGCAAGATCTGGCTCTTCGCCTCGCTGCTCGCCAGCCTCTTCGACGACACCACCATCACCGAGGAAGATCTGCAAACCCTGCGCCAGCAGGACGTCTTGACCGAGCTCATGGACGAGCTCGGTCGCATTCAGCCCAACCTCAAGCAGGTGCTGGTCGACGAGCGCGACACCTATCTCGCCGCGCGCATTCACGCGACCGCGGGCGATCGCCTGGTGGCGGTGGTCGGCGCCGGCCATCTGCGCGGCATCGAAGCGACGCTGCGCCGGCTGGCCGCGCCGGACGCCGAGGCGCCCGATCTGGCCGCGCTCGAGCACATCCCGCCGGTTTCGCCGGTGTGGAAGATCATCGGCTGGGCGCTGCCGCTGGTGATCGTCGGCTCAGTGGCGTGGATCGGCGTGCAGCAGGGCGGCGCCGCAGCGGGCGACAACGCGCTCTACTGGGTGCTGGCCAACGGCATTCCGTCGAGCATCGGCGCGCTGATCGCGCTGGCGCATCCGGCGACCATCGCCACCGCGTTCTTCGCCGCGCCGATCACCAGCCTGTCGCCGCTGATCGGCGCCGCCTACGTCTGCGCGTTCGTGCAGGTGTGGTTCGCGCCGCCGACGGTCAAGGAGTTCAAGACCGTCGCCGACGATGCCGGCTCGCTCCGCCGCTGGTGGGGCAACCGGCTGCTGCGCATTTTCCTGACGTTCGTCCTGGTCGGCCTCGGCAGCACCCTCGGCAGCGTGGTCGGCGGCGTCGAGATCCTGACCAATCTGCTGCAGGGCTGATCGGCGCTTCAGCTCGACGAGGCGGCCGTCGCGAGACCGATCGGACAGCTCACGCCGGTGCCGCCGATGCCGCAGTAGCCGTTCGGGTTCTTGGCCAGGTACTGCTGGTGATAGGCCTCGGCGAAGTAGAAGGTCGGCGCGTCGAGGACCTCGGTGGTGATCGCGCCGTGTCCGGCAGCCTGCAGCTGCGCCTGATACGCGTCGCGCGAGGCCTCAGCGGCCGCGCGCTGAGCGGCGTCGTGGACGTAGACGCCCGAGCGGTACTGCGTGCCGAGGTCATTGCCCTGGCGCATCCCCTGGGTCGGATCGTGCCCTTCCCAAAACGCCTTGAGCAGCGCCTCGTAGGCCGTCACGGCCGGATCGTAGGCCACCTGCACGACCTCGTTGTGGCCGGTGCGGCCCGAGCACACCTCTTCATAGGTCGGATTCGGCGTGAAGCCGGCCGCGTAGCCGACGGCGGTCGACACCACCCCGTCGAGCCGCCAGAACAGCCGCTCGGCGCCCCAGAAACAGCCCAGTCCGAACAGCGCCAGCTGCGTGCCCGCGGGATAGGGCGGCGCCAGCGGCGCGTCGAGCACTTCGTGGCGATCGGGCACGGGCATCGCGTGGTTGCGCCCCGGCAGGGCGTCTTGCGGATCGGGCAGGGCCAGCTTCTTGTGGCGCAGGAACGAGAGCATCGACGGCACTCCTGATGTCGACGAACAGATCACGATGAATCACGGCAGTCTGCCGTGCGGCACGACGGCGCATACAGCTTAGCGCTTCGATTGTAGCGAAGCGCGTTGCGGCGCGCCGGGCGTGATCAGCGTCCGTCCGGGTCTCGCCACGGTCGCCCAAAAAGAAAGCGGCCCTTCCCCCGCAGGGAAAGGACCGCTCGCAGTCGGCGCGTCGACGGCGCGTCAGTTGCCGCCGAAGCCGCCCACCGGACGCGGCCGGTTGCCGGGCGCCGCAGGTGCGGGCGCGGCCGGCGGCGCGGG
>JBCCOR010000217.1:0-7757 GCA_039025295.1 Acidobacteriota bacterium | reverse complement strand
GGGGCGATGATGGCGGTGGGCGGCTACCTCTATCTGCGCGGCTGGCCCGAGGACTACGATCTCTGGCTGCGGCTGATCGCGCGCGGCGCGCGCTTCGCGAAGGTGCCCGCGGTGCTGCACGTGTGGCGCGAGCACGACGATCGCCTGACCCGCACCGACGCGCGCTACGCGACGCGCAGCTTTCTCGCCTGCAAGGCCGCGCATCTGGCCGACGGGCCGCTGGCCGACGCCGAGGCGGTGCTGGTGTGGGGCGCGGGACCGACCGGCCGCCGACTGCTCGCCGATCTGCAGGTGCGCGGCGTGCCGATCGTCGCCTGCATCGATGTCGCCCCGCGCAAGATCGGCGGGCGACTGCGCGGCGTGCCGGTCGTCGGTCCCGAGTCGCTGCCGCCGGCACCCGTCGCCGGCGAACGCTTGCGACTGATCACCGCCGTCGGCGCGCGCGGCGCGCGTGCGCTCCTGCGACGGCGCCTCACCGCCGCCGGCTGGGTCGAAGGCCGCGATTTTTGGTGCGCCGCCTGAGCGGGTCGGGACCGAAGTCTTCACAGAATCACAACATTCCTTTCAAAAATCAGCGATGCGATAGCGGTGCCGTGCCCGACTTTGCTGCTCATCTCACCGCCCAGTCCATCCTCCGCGAACTGCCGTCTCACGATCAGACGTTCGACGTCTCGACCAAGGGCGAGGTGGTCGGTGCGCTCTTCGAGGCGCAGCCCGGTCTGCCCGGCGTCATCGTCACCCAGCGCGACGGCCTGTTGGGCGTGATCTCGCGCCGGCGGTATCTGCGGCTGGTCGCGCGTCAGTTCGGTCCGGAGGTCTTCCATCCGCGCCCGCTGCAGGTGATGCTCGACGCGCTCAAGATCCAGTCCGCCCCGGAGATCTTCGATCCCGCCGTGCCGATCCAGGCCGTGGTGCAGCGCTCGCTCGAGCGTCCGGCCGTCCAGCTCTACGAGCCGGTGGTGCGCCGGGAGTCGCCCAGCGGGGACGGATCGCCCGCGTTGACGCTGGTCGACTTTCCCGATCTGCTGCGCGCCGACGCGCGCATCTCGGCGCTGCGCAACGCGCAGATGAAGCAGATCCTGGCGACGGTGCGCGAGGGCTTCCTGCTGATCGACCGCCAGCATCGCATCGCCGCCGAATATTCGGCGTCGGTGGCGCAGATGCTCGGGCGCGAGGATCTGGCCGATCGCGCCCTGCCCGACGTGCTCGCGCCGATGATCGGGCCGGAAAAGGCCGAGCTCTGCCGCGACTATCTCGGCATCCTCTTCGATCCCAACGCGATCGAAAACCTGATCGCGTCGATCAACCCGCTGCGCGAGATCGAAGCGCGCCGACCGCAGGATCGCGCGGCCCTGATCTTGGCGTTCCGCTTCGTCCGCGGCGAGGTCGACGCCAACGGCGACATCCTGCGCGTGCTGGTGCGCATCGAAGACGTCACCCGCGCCGCGGCGATGGCGGCCGAGCTCGAGGCGCAGGAGCTGCGCGCGCGGGCGCGGGTCGACCTGGTGTTCGAGCTGGTCGGCACGGCGCCGGACGACTTGATGCGCCTGCTCGATCGGCTCGACGCCGTGCTCGGCGCGGCCGATGCGCTCGGCCAGGACGGCGAGGACGCCCGGCCGGCGCTGGCGGCGCTCTTCCGGCAGGTGCACGCGATCAAGGGCGAGGCGGGCCTGCTCGGCCTCGGCACGCTGCAGCGGCGCCTGCACGGCTTCGAGGGCACGCTGGTCGATCTGCGCGACGGCGAACTGCCCCTGCGCCGCGCGAGCGATCTCGCGCCGCTGCGCACCGCGCGCGACGAGCTGTCCGGCCTGATCGACGAGGTGCGCGGCCTGGTCGAGCAGTTCCGCCGCCTGGCGCGCGTCGCCGCGCCGGCTCAGCAGCCCGCATCGTCCCAACCCGCGCCGGTTCAGCAGCCCGTCGCGCCTCAAGCCGCGCCGGTTCAGCAACCCGTCGCGCCTCAAGCCGCGCCGGCTCAGCAGCCCGTCGCGCCTCAAGCCGCGCCGGCTCAGGAGCCCGCAGCGTCTCAACCCGCGCCGGTTCAGCAGCCCGCATCGTCCCAACCCGCCGCAGCCCAGCCGGCCGCCGACGCGGCCGTCGACGATCCGTTCCGCGGCGTGGCCCAGGCGCTCGAGACCCTCGGCCAGCGCCTCGGCAAGCCGGCCCGCTTCGTCACCCGCGCCGCGCCCAGCGACGTGCCCGACATCTACCGCGGCCTGGTGCGCGACGCCCTGATCCAGTTCGCCCGCAACGCCGTGGTCCACGGCTTCGAGCTGCCCGACGTGCGGCGCGGGCGGGGCAAGGCGCCGGTCGGCACGCTGCAGTTCGCCGTGCGCCATCATCCCAAGCACGGCTCGATCGAGTTTGTCGTCCAGGACGACGGCGGCGGGCTCGACGAAGACGCGCTGCGCGCGCGGGCGCAGGATGTCGGCCTCGACGGCCGCGCGCTCGACACCGCGCAGCTGGCGCAGCTGATCTTCCGCCCCGGCGTTTCGACCGCCACCGACGTCACCCTCGACGCAGGCCGCGGCGTCGGGCTCGATCTCGTCCACGACGCCGTCGTCTCGCGCGGCGGCCGCATCCGTCCCCACACCAAGCGCGGCGCCTACTGTGCGTTTCAAATCCTGTTGCCCTGGCCCATACCCGCAGAGGACGCGTCATGAAGCTGCTGATCGTCGATGATTCCCTGATCGTCCGCAACGCCATCGCCCGCGCCACGGCGCAGGGTGACATCACCGAGGTGCTGCGCGCCGAGGACGGCGTCGAGGCGATCGAGCTCTACCGCACGCACCGGCCCGCGCTGGTGACGATGGACCTGACCATGCCTAGGCTCGACGGCCTGGGCGCGATCTCGGCGATCCGCGCGCTGCAGCCGAACGCCTCGATTCTGGTCATCTCGGCGCTCAACAGCCACAAGATGGCGATGGACGCGATCAGCCGCGGCGCCTGCGGCTTCTTGACCAAGCCGTTCACCGAAAGCGAAGTGATCGACGCGCTCGATCAGCTGATGCGCCACGCGCGCAAGCACGCCGCGGAAGAGGCCGACGTCACGGCCGGCTGAGCGGCCGAGTCCACCATGTCCACCGCGGCCGACGTCCGGACGATTCTCGTCGTCGATCCCGATCCTTTCCTGCAGGAGATGATCGAGGCGGGCTTTCGCCTGTTCAATCCGTCGTGGACGATGCTGCGGGCGGCGTCGCCGTCGGAGGCGTTCAGCCAGCTGCACGTGCACGAGGTGTCGGCGGTGATCACCGAGCTCGAATTCCCCGACGCCCGCCCGCGCGGGGTCGAATTCCTGCTCGCGCTCGAAGACCGCATCCGACGCTTTCCCGTGATCGTCCTGTCGAGCGCGCCGGCCGACACCTTCCGCGATCTGGTGCGCGTCGAGGCGTTCCTGAGCAAGCCCCCCGACATGGATCTGCTGCTGCGCACCGTGCATCAGGCGATTCAGGAAGAGAGCATCGTGCGCGGGATCACCCTCACCGCCTTCCTGCAGATGCTCGAGCTCGAGTCGAAGACGTGTACCCTCACGGTCAGCGCGGGACTCGACGTCGGACGCCTCTTCATTCGCGACGGCATCCTGATCCACGCCGAGGCCGGCCGGCGCGTCGGCCGACCGGCGGCCTACGCGATCATCGGCTGGGACGATCCACTGATCAAGGTCAGCAACCGCTGCGAGATCGAACCGACGATGTCCGTGCGCCTGCACGTGCTGGTCATGGACTGGGCCGTCGACCGCGATCACGGTGTGCGCTGATGCCAACCCCTATTCACGACCCGTTCGGACGACCCGCATCGATTGCGCTCTGACGAGCCTGAACCGCCTCGGATGCCGCCATGGACCCTCGACAATTCAAATTGTTCAAACAGATCACCCTCGACTATTTCGCCAAGCTGGCGCCCGACGGCGCAGCACCCACGATGGAGGAGCCGTACATGCAGTTCGGCGACCCGGTGCTGCTCGATCACACCAGCCTGGTGGAGATTCACGGGGCCTACGACGGCTGCCTCTACCTGACGCTGCCGATCCCGATGCTGCATCAGCTGCTGGCGATCAACGGCGAGCCGGAGATCAGCGATCGCACGCTCGCCGACATGTGCCGCGAGCTGGCGAACGTGCTGTCGGGCAACGCCAGCAAGGCGTTCGGCGGCAACTGGGACATTTCGGTGCCGCAGAGCCTCGATGCCGCGGGCGCGCGCCAAGTGGCAGCGATGCCCGACTCGACCTTCGTCATGCCGATTCGCTGGCGCGGGGCGACGTCCTTCCTGGTCGTCGGCCTGACCCCCAACGCGCGCACCGCGCTGTGGAACGGTGCCGTGCCCCCGTCCATCTCAACCGATCGGTGATTGCATGTCGACGACTGATACGTCCATGGCCGCTTCCTCCGCGCCCGCGCCCGCGCCGACGATCGGTGCTGGCATCGTGTACGAACGCCTCCGTCCGATCGACGCGCTGCCGTCGGACCTGCGCCTGCGCAACCTCGAATGGGGCGTGCTGTTCGCGCTCGACGGCCGTCAGACGGTGGCCGAGGTGAGCGCGCGCTTCGGCCTCGACCCGGCGCGCTGCCAGGCGGCGTTCGCAACGCTCGAGCAGCACGGCCTGATCGCCGAGCGTGCGCTGACGCGCGACGAATACGTGCGCGCCATGGCGACCGTTCCCGACGACGACGATGCGCCCAAGACGCGCGCGGCGTTCCTGCAGCAGGGCCTGGCCGCGGGTGCCGCGCCGGCCGCCGACCCGCCGGCTGCGGACGACCCACCGCCCGCGGAGGACCCGCCGTCGGCGGATCCGCCTGCTGCGGTCGACGATCTCGACGACGTCGCGCCCGACGGTCAGACGCGCGCGGTGCCGGTGGTCCCGGTCGGTTTCCAGCCGCTCGACGCTCCCGCCGAAGCGCCGTCGGCCAACGACACGCACGAGCTGATCATCGAGCCGCAGGAAGGCGACGCGGTGGCGATGGCCTCGCGCTCGACCGCGATTCCGACCGTGCCGCCCGCGCCCGCGCCGCCAGAGGACGCCGCGCCGGAGCCGCGCCCAGAGGACGTCGCGCCGTCGCGTCGCCTGAGCCTCAAGGCGCTGATGCAGGCGATCATGGACCGCGCGCCCGATCTGACCGTCGGTCAGCTCGACATCTACCGCGTGTTCATCAAGGTCAACACCGCGCTGCTGCGCCGCAACGGCATCACCACGCTGCGCTTCGCCGACGATCGCCTGGTCACCGATCCCGAGCTGCAGCAGGCGATCACGAGCAGCCTCGAGTCGACCCTCGGCATGCGCTGCCCGCGCCACGTTTTCGTCTGAGGCGCGCCGCGGCGGCGCCGTCGACGGGGCTCAGCCGTCCGCGGTCGGCAGCAGCACCGCGCGCACGGGCGAGCCGTCGGCGCCGACGATCTTGAGCGGCAGCGCGATCAGTTCGTAGCGCCCGGCGGGCACGTCGGCCAGCAGCAAACCTTCCAGAATCGCCAAGTCGTGCGCGCCGATCGCGCGGTGGGCGGGCAGTTCGTCTTTGCCCGGCGCTTCGTCGTGGGCGTCGACCGACGGCGTGTCGATGCCGACCAGGCGCACGCCGCGCGCGGCCAGCCACGGGATCAGCTCGACGGCGAGGCCGACCCAGTCGTCGTGCCACGTCGTGCGGTCGACCGGAAACGAGCCGGTCTTGAACAGCACCCGCGGGGTGTCGATGGTGACGCCTTCGAGCTGCGCGATGCCCACCCGCCCGCGCGGCGCGATGCCCTGGACGTCGATCACCTGACACGGGCAGATGTAGAGATCGAGCGGCTCTTCATCGATCGTGCGGCCATCGTCGACGTAGTGGCTGGGGGCGTCGAGATGGGCGCCGAGGTGCAGCGTGGTCTGAATGGCGCTCGAGTTGACGATGTCACCCTGTGCCATCTCGGACGTGATCGTTCGGCGAAACGCGACGTCGCCCGGATAGACGCGGATGTTCGGGTCGATGGGCGGGGTGATGTCGATGGGCTTGGCAGCGTCCTGAGGCATGGCGTTCCTCGTCGAGGTCAGCGGCTGGCGCGTGGGATGGAGGGGACTGCCGCGACGTCGGGCGGCGGCGAAGGTCGGAGGCCGAGGCGCGCGGCTGCGTCGGGCGCGTGCGTCAGGCGCCCGTCGAGTCCGGTTTCGTCCGCGGCCACGAGCTGGGCCGGACGCAGCTCGCCCGGGCGCAGGCTGCGCGCGGCCGGGTCGTCTGGCGCCAGCCGCACGCGCAGGTAGTTGTCGGTCAGGCCGGTCCAGCGGTCGCGCTTGATCTGCTCCCACAGCACGGGGAGGGCGGTGCCGACGTGCGCGGCGTGGAAGCGGGCCATGCTGCGCTGCGCGACGGCGAGCATGCGCGCGGTGCGCGCTTTCTTGACCGCGTGCGGCACCGGGTCGGGCAGCGTGGCCGCGTGCGTGCCTTCGCGCACCGAGTAGGTGAAAACGTGCGGACGCGCGAACGCCAGGCGCTCGACGAACGCCAGGCTGTCGGCGAACTCGGCGTCGTCTTCGCCTGGGAAGCCGACGATCACGTCGGTGGTCAGGGCGAGGCCGGGAATCGCCTCGCGCAGCGCGGCGGCGAGCTCGGCGTACTGCGGCGCGCTGTACGGACGACGCATCCGGCGCAGGGTGGCGGTGGCGCCGCTCTGCAGCGACATGTGGACGTGGCGGCAGAGCCGCGGATGCTGCCACAGGGCGAGCAGGCGACGGTCGAATTTCCACGGCGCGATCGAGGTCAGCCGCAGCCGGGTCGGCACCGCGGCGTCGTCGAGCGCGTCGAGCAGATGGCGGACCAGGTCGTAGAGTCGATGGCCGTCGTCGTCGCGGTATTCCGAGATCTGGACGCCGGTGATGACGATCTCGCGATAGCCGCCGCGCGCCAGCGTCCGCACGTCGTCGGCGACCGCGTCGCGCGCGCGGCTGCGCTGGCGGCCGCGGGTCGACGGGATGATGCAGAAGGCGCAGCGCATGTTGCAGCCGTCTTCGACCTTGACCAGCGCGCGCGCCAGGCCGACGTCGAGCGGCACATAGGGCACGGGCACGGCGTCGACGATGTCGTCGTCGGCCGGACCGTCGGCGCCGGTCGGATCGCCGACGGCCGTCGCCGCGAGCTCGGGGAAGGCGTCGTGGACGCGCTCGAGCAGCTGGTCTTTGTCGGGATTGGGCACCACCAGATCGACGCCGGCGAGCTCGGCCGCCTCGTCGAGGGCGTCGGTGGCGTAGCAGCCGGTCAGCACGGTGCGCATCGTCGGCCGCACGCGCGCGCCGCGGCGCGCGGTCTTGCGCGAGTCGCGCGCCGCCAGATGGGTGACGGTGCACGAGTTGACGACGTGCAGATCGGCCTCGGCGAGCGCGCCGGCGAGGCGATGGCCGGCGGCGACGAAGCGCCGGGCGAGATGATCGACCTCGGCCTGGTTGAGCTTGCAGCCGAGGTTGGTGAAGTAGACGCGCATCAGTCCGGCATCTCGCGTCCGTCGCGCGTCGCCGACGGCGGCACGCGCTGGAGCAGATCGACCGCGTCGGGATAGCCGCGGATCAGCGCGCGGCGCGCGGCGTTGCCGAGCAGCGGACGCAGGCGCGTGACGGCGTCGTCGAGCGCCGCTTGGCCGCCGTCCTCGGGATCGCGCTCGACGATCGCGTCGAAGGCTTCGGTCCAGCGGTCGGCGCGATGGCGCAGGTCTTCATCGATCCAGTGGGCCCAGCGCGCCGGCGTGGTGGCGTGGGTGAAGCGACCGCGTCCGCGGCCGAAGTGGGCGACGGCGAGATAGCGCAG
>JBCCOR010000216.1:0-7790 GCA_039025295.1 Acidobacteriota bacterium | reverse complement strand
GCCGCTGGTGCTCGCGCTGCTGCTGCTGCTCGGCAGCCGCGTGCCGCGCCTGCGCCGTCTCCTGGGCGCGCACGGCACGCGCGCGCCGGGCGTGCGCACCTTCGCCGCGCTCGGCGTCGGCATGGTCGGCATCGCGGTGCTCACCGCGCCCGGCTTCGACCCGAACGCGGCGCCGCCGCCCGACATCGCCCAGGCCGCGGTCGACGCGTCGGCGATCGTCGAGCTGCGCACCGCCAGCGGCGACGCGCCGATCCATCTGCCGGCCGCGTTTGCCGTGCTGCTCGCCTGCGTCTCGTGGGCGATCGGCTCGCTCTACGCGCGCGATGCGCCGCTGCCCGCGAGTCCGAGCCTGACCAGCGGCATGCAGATGCTCGCCGGCGGCGGTCTGCTGATGCTGGTGGGCGCGGCGATGGGCGAACTGGCAAGCTTCCAGCCCGGCATGGCCTCGGCCCGCTCGATCGTTGCCGTGATCTACCTGATCGTCTTCGGCTCGGTGATCGCCTTCAGCGCCTACAGCTGGCTGGTGCGGACGGTCGATCCGACCCTGGTGTCGACCTACGCCTTCGTCAATCCGATCATCGCCGTCTTGCTCGGCTGGCTGCTGCTCGACGAGCCGGTCGGCTGGCGCACCCTGATCGCCGGCGTGCTGATCGTCGGCGCGGTCGTGCTGCTCTATCTCGAGCGGCGCGCCGTCGCCGTGCGTCCGGCGCCGACCGTCTCGACCCCGTCCACCGCCAATCCGGAGCCCAGCCCATGAGCGCCTCGACGCCCGACGCCGATCCCGCCGCCCCGCGCACACGCTGCCGCTGCGCCTGGGTGAGTGACGATCCGCTGTACATCGCGTACCACGACGAGGAATGGGGCGTGCCGGTCCACGACGATCGCACGCTCTTCGAATTCCTGATTCTCGAGGGCGCACAGGCCGGCCTGTCGTGGATCACCATCCTGCGCAAGCGCGCGCACTACCGGGCGGTCTACGACAACTTCGATCCGGCGCGCGTGGCGCGCTACGACGACGCCAAGCGCGCTGCGCTGCTGGCCGATCCCGGTATCGTCCGCAACCGGCTCAAGGTCGACGCCAGCATCACCAACGCGCGCGCCTTCCTCGACGTGCAGGACGCCTTCGGCAGCTTCGATCGCTTCCTGTGGGACTTCGTCGACGGCGCGCCGATCATCCATCATTTCGCGACGCTGGCCGACGTGCCGGCCGAGACGCCGCGCTCGCGGGCGCTGTCGAAGGCGCTCAAGAAGCGCGGCTTCCGCTTCGTCGGCCCGACCATCTGCTACGCGATGATGCAGGCGGTCGGCATGGTCAACGACCACACGACCGACTGCTTCCGCCACGCCGAGCTGTCGTAGCCCAGCGCGCCCGTCAGGGCGGCTTTCCCAGCGCGCTCAGGGCGGCTTCCCGATGCGGCCGAGATAGAGCTTCAGCGCCGCCTTGCGCAGCGCCTCGCGGGCGCCGTCGCCGCGCGCCAGCGGACGCAGCTCGTTGGTGCGCAGCTGCGGCAGAAACTTCAGCGCGACCTGCGGCGCCGTCTTCGGATTCTTGACGATCGTCAGACGGATCTCGGGATTGCCCATCCATTTGCCGTTGTCGGCGATGCGCTGCAGCACGCCGGCCGAGGCGTAGCGGCTCTTGGCGACGTCGAGCACCTCCTGATCTTCCAGCTGCGGATGCGAGAGCAGGCCGAGCAGCACCTGCGGCGCGCTGTCGCGGATCAGGATCTGACGCTCGGTGCGCGAGGCGCGCATCGCCAGTCGGAAGCGCTCGTTCGGGTTCATCTTCTTGATCCGGAACATCGGCGACAGCTCGCCGCGCGACTCGGCCTCTCCCGTTTCGCGCGCGTCCTTGCGGCGCGCGGCCGCGCGCTGGGCAAGCGTCGTGGCCGGCTTCGTCGGCGCCGGCTCGGGCGGCGCGGCCTGCATCGCGGGCGCTTCCGCCGCCGCGTCGTCGTCGGCCGGGCTGCCGTAGGGCGCGATGCCGGTCGTCCTGTCCGCATCGGAGGTCGCCTCGGGCGTCGCGACGCCGTCGGCGATGGCGATGCCGCGGGTCGCGGCGTCGCCGTCGACCGGCTGGAAGACGACGCCGTAGAGCCCCGGCTGGGCGCCGGCCAGCACCTGCACGGCGTCGGCTTGGAAGTCGTAGCTGAAGCCGTCCTGGGTCGCGGTGCGCACGGTCAGTCGGGTCGGCGGCGCCAGCGGCGTGTCGAGATGCAGCAGGAACGCACCCTGGGCCGCGCCGGTGAAGAATGCGCGCGCGTCGGCGCGGGCGGCGAAGGCGAGATCGAGTTCCTGATCGGCTTGGCGCAGTCGCACCATCATGATGGCTTCTCCGGGTCGTGGGCTCTCCGACGAGGGGGCCCCGCGCGATCGTCGACGATCCTGATCGCAGGACGCCTGGCGCGCGCGCAAGAACCTCATCGTATTGTTTTCGATACGGCTGCGGGTGGTAACGGTTGCTCCGATTCGTGCGAAGAGGGAGAGTAAGACCCTACGTTCATTGGTTGTCCAGGAGCCTCTATGCACGCGCTCGGCTTTTTCGTCCTCGCGGTCGTCCTTTTCGCCTTCGGCCTGGTCTCGCGCCGCGCCCAGCGCCTGCCGGTGACGCCGCCGATGCTCTTCGTCGCGCTCGGCTTCGCCGTCGGCGGCGCCGGCTTCCATCTGCTCGATCTGCAGATCGAACAGTCGGTGACCCACACCCTGGCCGAGCTGACGCTGGTGGTGATTCTCTTCGGCGACGCCACGCGCATCGATCTCGCCGGGCTGCGGCGCCAGCACGATCTGCCGATGCGCCTGCTCACGATCGGCCTGCCGCTGACGATGCTCTTCGGCACGCTCGCAGGGGCCGCGCTGCTGCCCGGACTGAATATCTGGCAGGTGGCGCTCCTGGCCGCGATTCTCGCGCCCACCGACGCTGCGCTCGGCCAGGCGGTGGTCGGCAGCGCCGCGGTGCCGGTGCGCATCCGGCAGACGCTCAACGTCGAGAGCGGCCTCAACGACGGCATCGCCCTGCCGGCGGTGCTGATCTTCTTTTCGGTCGCGTGCGCGGTCGAGGCGCAGGAGTCGATCACCTACTGGCTCGGCTTCACCGCCCTGCAGCTGACCGTCGGACCGCTGGTCGGCGCGCTGGTCGGCGGCGTCGGCGGACGCCTGATCGACCGCGCCCACGCCGCCGGCCTGATGGACGACACCTTCCGCCGGCTGGCGGCCGTGGCGCTGGCGCTGATGGCCTACACCGGCGCCGAGCTGGTGTATGGCAACGGCTTCATCGCCGCGTTCATCGCCGGCCTGGTGCTCGGCAACACGGCCGAATCGGCCGAGGCGGTCGAGGGCTTCGTCGAGGCCGAGGGCCAGCTGCTGGCGCTCTTCGTCTTCCTGCTCTTCGGCGGTTCGCTGGTGCCGCTGCTCTTCGCCGACGGCGTGATCACGCCGCAGGTGCTGGTCTACGCCGTTCTCAGCCTGACCGTGGTGCGCATGCTGCCGACGGCGATCGCGCTCATCGGCAAGCATCTCGACTGGCGCACGGTCGTTTTCCTGGGCTGGTTCGGCCCGCGCGGCATCGCGTCGATCCTCTTCGTGCTGCTGGTGCTCGAGAACGACCAGACCGCGGTCAGCCACGACGTGCTGCTGCCGATTGTGGTCGTGACCGTGCTGCTGAGCGTTTTCGCCCACGGCCTCACCGCCGCGCCGGGCGCGGCCTGGTACGGCCAAGCGATGGGTCAGGAGGACGACATGCCCGAGCAGCGCCGCGTGCCGGCGATGCCGCTGCGGCTCAGCGGCGAGGCCGACGCGCCGTCGACGCGCTGAGGTCGGCGCCCAGCTCGCCTACGCGGTGGCCGCGACCACCGCGGGCGCGACGCGCGTCAGCTCGTCGTCGCCGAGCACGCGCGACACGGTCAGAAAGCGCACGCCGAGCGGAATCTCGAGCGAGAAGCTGGCGCCGCGCCCGGGCGTGACGTCGACCGTGATGTGCATGTTGGCGAAGTAGGTGTAGGTGTCGGGCGCCATGTAGAACGGGCAGCCGTGGATTTCGCCCAGCTGCAGATCGCGCGAGCCGACGCGGAAATCGTCCTGCGCCAGGCACATCGGCGACGAGCCGTCGCAGCAGCCGCCGCTCTGGTGAAAGAGCAGCGGACCGTGGGTGTCGCGCAGCTGATCGATGACGGCCATCGCTTCGGGGGTGATCGCGACCCGCGGCAGGGGCGCGGACGCGTGGTGGGTTTCAGACATCGAATGGCCTCCGGGCAGGGTTGGCTGGCGGCAGCGGGCAAAACGCAACGAACCGGCGTATGCGTCGCGCGCATCCGCCGGTTCGTCCTTGCGCGCCGCGCAGGTGCGGCGGTCGCGCGGCTCAGAAGAAGCCGAGCGCGCTCTTGTCGTACGAGATCAGCACGTTCTTCGTGTGGCGGTAGTGATCGAGCATCATGCGATGGGTCTCGCGGCCGATGCCCGACTTCTTGTAGCCGCCGAACGAGGCGTGCGCCGGATAGAGATGGTAGCAGTTGCACCACACGCGGCCGGCCTGGATGCCGCGCGACAGCGCCTGCATCTCGTGCACGTCGCGCGTCCACACGCCGGCGCCGAGGCCGTAGAGCGTGTCGTTGGCGATCTCGAGCGCCTCGGCCTCGTCCTTGAACGTCGTGACGCTCACCACCGGTCCGAAGATCTCCTCCTGGAAGATCCGCATCTTGTTGTGGCCTTTGAAGATCGTCGGCTGGATGTAGTAGCCGTCGGGGAACGTCTCGCTCTCGTGGGCGGCGCCGCCGGTGAGCAGCTCGGCACCCTCCTGCTTGCCGATGTCGAGGTAGTTGAGGATCTTCTGGTACTGATCGTTCGACACCTGGGCGCCCATCGCGTGGGTGGGATCGAGCGGGTTGCCCATCTGGATCGCCTCGGTGCGCGCGACGCAGCGCTCGATGAAGGCGTCGTAGATGCTCTCGTGGACCAGCGCGCGCGACGGGCACGTACAGACCTCGCCCTGGTTGAGCGCGAACATGACGAAGCCCTCGACGCACTTGTCGAGGAAGGCGTCGTCGCTGGCCATGATGCTCTCGCAGAAGACGTTCGGCGACTTGCCGCCGAGCTCGAGGCTGACCGGCGTGATGTTCTCCGAGGCGTACTGCAGGATCAGGCGGCCGGTGGTGGTCTCGCCGGTGAACGCGACCTTCTTGATGTCGGGATGGCTGGCGAGCGGCTTGCCGGCCTCGGGGCCGAAGCCGTTGACCACGTTGATCACGCCCGGCGGAACGAGATCGGCGATCAGCTCCATGACGATCAGGATCGACATCGGCGTCTGCTCGGCCGGCTTGAGCACCACGCAGTTGCCGGCGGCGAGCGCCGGCGCCAGCTTCCAGGCCGCCATCAGGATCGGGAAGTTCCACGGAATGATCTGGCCGACGACGCCGAGCGGCTCGTGGACCTCCATCGAGGTCGTGCTGGCGTCGAGATCGGCGACCTCGCCGGCCTCGGAGCGGATGCAGGCGCCGAAGTAGCGGAAGTGGTCGATGATCAGCGGCAGATCGGCGTTGATCGTCTCGCGGATCGCCTTGCCGTTCTCCCAGGTCTCGATCGCCGCCAGATGCTCGAGGTTGGCCTCGATGCGGTCGGCGATCTTGAACAGCAGGTTGCTGCGCTCGGTGACCGAGCTGTGCTGCCAGGTCTCGAACGCCTTCCAGGCGGTGCGGATGGCGTGCTCGATGTCCTCGTGGTTCGAGCGCGGAATGCGCGTCAGCACGCTGCCGTCGACCGGCGAGACGTTCTCGAAGTAGTCGCCGCTGCGCGGCGGTACCCAGTCGCCGCCGATGAAGTTCTCGTACTGCGGCTTGAAGTCGGGCTTGGTGGGCTGGGTGGCTGCGGCCGCCTGGGCGTCGGCGGACTCGGTCATCGTGGTCATCAACCGCTCCTCGGGGATGGTGCCATCGGTCGTGTGTCCTCTGCGACGGCGCGCCGCAGGAAGGCGATCGTCCGCAGATGGCCGTCGGACGCCGCGCGCATACAAAAGGAATGCTTCATTCTAGCGCGTCGCGTCTTTGTTTTGTCCCGCGATCGTGGATTCGAAGACGATCTGCGCAGGGTCTGTTCAGGTTGCGTCGCCGCGCAGGCGCGGCAGCGCGGCGCGCACGGCGTCGGGCGTGAGGCCGAGCCGGTCGGCGCGCGCGACCAGGACGTCGAGATCGGCCGGCAGCAGGTTCGGATGCGGCGGACGATCGAGGCCGATCACGTCGCGCGGCGCGAGCTGCGCGGCCAGCCAGGCGTGGAAGGCCGCGCGCGCCGCGTCGTCGACCGTGCCGTCGTCGTCCACGAGCCCGACGACGCGGTCGGCGGCGGCGGCGAAGAGCCGCTCGCTCGATGCGTCGCCGGCGCCGAGAAAGCCGCGCCACGGATCGTCGCGCGCGGGCCGCAGGCGCTCACGGCTCTCGTCGAAGCTGACCGTGGCGAAGTAGAGCCGGGTGACGGCGGTGAAGAGATCGAAATCGCCCAGCGCGGCGTGGGCGGCTTCGACGAGATGGCCGATCTGCACGTACTCGGTTTGCAGCAGCTGTTCGTAGCGCGCGGCGTCGTCGTCGCCCCAGCCGGTCGCGTCGCCGCCGTCGGCGAGGCGATCGGCGAGCCGCTCGACGGCGCGCAGGCTCCAGGCGATGCCGGTCGAGAAGAGCGGATCGAGAAAGCCGTAGCTGTGCGGCAAGAGCGCCCAGCGCCGGCCGGCGGCGCGCCGGCGCCGGTAGGCGAGGTTCTCATGGAAGATCGGCGGGCGGCCGGACGCGGCGTCGGCGAACATCGCCGCGAGCGCGGGGAAGCGATCGAGGACGGCCTGCCACAGCGCCTCGGGCTGCTGACGCGCGCGCGCGGCGTCGAAGCCGTCGGGCAGTCGCCGCAGCACCATGCCGGCCGACGCCGGCGGATCGTCGCGGCCGTCGAAGGTGGCCGCGGTCGGCGGATCGAAGGGCAGCAGATAGAGCCAGCCGCTGCCGTCGCCGAAGAGATGATGGACGGCGGCGCGTTCGGCCGGGTACGGATCGTCAGATGTGACGGCGCCGACGGCTTCGGCGCGCGCGCCGCCGAGCGGGCGCACGCCGCGGAAGTGGGCGAAGACGAGGCTGCTCTGCACCGGCGGCGGCGGAGCGGCGTCGTGCAGATCGTCGAAGCCGTGGCCGTAGCGGCCGGGCACGCGGCGCGCGACGACCCCCGCGCGGCCGGTGGCGTCGATCACGAAGCGCGCGTGATCCCAGCTGAGCGGCGGCAGCGGCTCGCCGCGCTTGCGCAGCACGCGGCGCATGCCGCGGGCCGGGTACGGCCGGCCGACGATCGTGACGGGATCGTCGGGGCCGAGGCCCCAGTCGATCGTCTCGGCGCGGTAGCGCGTGCGCACTTCGACGCCCTCGTCGATCGCGCGCTGGACGAGATGATGATCGACGTCGGCGCGGAACCAGTGCGCGTCGGCGATCGCGTCGTTCGGGCTGGCGGCGACCAGGAGGCGCGCGTCGTTGCGCGCGGGATCGTTGACGAAGTCCGCGTCCGGACGGTGCCCATAAAACGTGAAGCCGCGCTTCAGGCCGCAGCGCAGATGCGGCAGATGCTGCTGCCAGCGGCCGTGGGCGGCGAGCTGATGCAGATCGGGGAGGTCGTAGCGCGCGGCCAGGCGTTCGAGCGAGAGCGCGGCGAGCGGCGTCGACGACTCGCCCAGCGCGAAGCGCGGATGCTTGCCTTTCTCGAGCAGTAGCACGCGGCGTCCGCGGCGCGCGAGCGCCCGCGCCAGGATCGTGCCGGCGAAGCCCGAGCCCAGGATC
>JBCCOR010000215.1:0-7816 GCA_039025295.1 Acidobacteriota bacterium | reverse complement strand
GTAGTCGAATTCGCAGGCCTGGCCGATGACGATCTGGCCGGAGCCGAGGACCAAGATCGAGCGGATGTCGGTGCGTTTGGGCATGGGCCGGGAGTCTATCGACTGCGAATCCTCGATAATTGCCGAATGTGAATATTGCCGCATCTCGATCTGTGACATTCCGGCGCGCCCGCCGCGGCAGCGAGTATGCTGGAAGCGCGCATCCGCTCGTTCCCCGACGCTCTGTTCGATTCATCCATGACGCGCTCTTCGCTCCCTTCATGCCGCACGGTCGTCCGGCGCGGCGCCGACGCCGATCGTCGCGCGAATCCCGCGCGGCTGCTCTGCCTACTCGCACTGCTCGCCGCGGGCGCCGGCCTGCTCGCCTGCGCCGGCGCGGATGCCGGCCCGGCGCCCGGCACCGACGCTCCGCAGGCCGCCGACGCCGACGCGCGCACCGCCGACGCCCTGCCGGATCCGTCCCGCGGCGGACGGCCACCCTGGCTGCAGCCGCCCGCGCGGCCCGCGCACGGCGTGGTCTTCGTCGACGTGACCGTGGTGCCGATGGACGGCAGCGGTCCGCGGCCAGGGCAGACGGTGCGCGTCGAGCGCGATCGGATCGTCGCGATCGACGACGTCGATTCGGCGCGGATTCCCGAAAAGGCGACGGTCGTCGACGGGCGCGGACGCTACCTGATGCCCGGGCTCGCCGACATGCACGTGCATCTGCTCGACGCCGGCCATCTGCTGCTCTACGTCGCCACCGGCGTGACCACCGTGCGCAACATGTGGGGATGGATCGGCACGCTCAGGCTGCGCAAGGCGATCGACGACGGCGAACGGCTCGGACCGCGCATCGTCTCGACCGGCGCGATTCTCGACGGCAAACCGCCGATCTGGCCCGGCAGCACCGTCGCCGACACGCCCGAGGCGGCGCGCGCCGCGGTCGCGCTCACGGCGGCGTCGGGCTTCGAGCAGGTCAAGGTCTACAACCGCCTGCAGCGCGCGGCGTACGACGCCGTGATCGAAGCCGCGGCCGCGCACGATCTGCCGGTGGTCGGCCACGTGCCCGACCGCGTCGGCATCGCGCACGCGCTGGCCCAGCGCCAGCGCAGCGTCGAGCATCTCTCCGGCTACATCGCCGCGCTGTCGGACACCCTCGCGTCTGAGACCGCCGACGGCGACGATCCGCCCGACCGCGACGACGCGGGCGACGACGACAACCCCCACGCGCTGCAGGTCCTGCAGCGGCGGATGGTGGCGCAGGCGCGCGGCGATCAGCCGCTCGTCGCGCGCATCGGCCGCGACGCGCGCAAACGCCTGGCGCGCCTGACGCGCGATGCAGGCACCTGGAACGTGCCCACGCTGATCGTCACGGAGCGCTTCTTCACCGGCGGCGACGCCCGGCGCGCCCTGCTGCAGGCGCCCGCGATGCGCTACGTCGAACCCCGCCTGCGCGCCGCCTGGGCGGCCGAGGGCGACTTTCGCGCGCCCGAGTTCGACGACGCCGCGCGCGACCTCATGATGCGCTGGATGCCCGTGCGCAAGGCGATGACGCGCGCGCTGGTCGACGCCGGCGCGCCCATCCTGGTCGGCACCGACGCGCCGAATCCGCTGGTGGTGCCGGGCTTCGCGATCCACGACGAGCTCGCCCTCTTGGTCGACGCCGGCCTGACGCCGCGGCAGGTGCTCACCGCCGCCACCCGCGACGCCGCGCGCTTTCTGGGCGAGGACGACGACTGGGGCACGGTGCGGGTCGGCCAGCGCGCCGATCTGCTGCTGCTCGACGCCGATCCGCTGGCCGACGTCGCCCACGTCGGCCCGACCCATCAGGTCGGCGTGCTGGTCGCCGGCCGCTGGCTGACCCGAGACGCGCTGCGCGTGCGCCTCGACGCCCTGGCCGCGCGCCACGCGCGGCGCCCGTTCGCGCCGCCGGTCGCGAACGATACACTCGACTGACCTTTTTCGTCGCACCCGCTCGCGGGCCGCTTTCCTCCTCGATGACCGGAGACCGCATCCGATGCTTGTTCGCCCTGTGCGCTTCCTGACCCTCCTTCTGCTCCTGATCTGCCTCCTCGCGCCCGCCGCCTTCGCCGGCGACGCGCTCTACTACGAAGCCCGGACCACGGTCGAAAAAGGACCGGGCAACAGCACCGTCAACGCCTGGATCGACGGCGAGCGCGCCCACATCGCCTTCCGCGACAGCGACAACCCGATGATCGCACCGGGCACGTACATGGTCACCGAGGACGGCGGCAAGACGCTCTACCTGATCGACGACGAAAAGAAGACCTACACGCCCTTCGATCTCGAGGCGATGCTGCAGTTCGCCGGCAACGCGCTCAATGCGATCCCGCTGACGAAGATCGAGATCACCGATCCGACGGTCGAGACCGAGCTCGACGAGGCCGGCGAGTCGATGCTCGGCCGCGACACGCGCCACGTGCGCCTGCGCACGAGCTACACGATGAAGATGCGGATCATGGGCATCCGCAAGCGCCAGATGACCGAGACCGTGCAGGACGTCTGGCTGGTCGACGGCTTCGACGATGCCGCGCTCGGCGTCTGGCTGCGCACCGAGCCCAAGCCGACCGGCAACGACGAGCTCGACAAGCTGGTCAAGACCACCGCGGCGCCGTTTGACGGCTTCCCGGTGAAGATCGTCGCCGAGACCACGACGCGCAACAAGAAGGGCCGCGGCGACACCGTCCGCACGATCACCGAGGTGACGACGCTCGAGCGCCGCAGCGCCGACGGCGTGAACTTCACCGTGCCGCGCGACACCCACACCGAGCAGCAGATGATGATGCCCGGCGCCAACGACAACGAGGAGGGCGGCGGCAACCCGCTGCGCGGCCTCTTCGGCGGCGGCCGCGACGGCCGCTGAGCGCGATGGGCGTCGCCCGCCGGCTGCGCGGTGAGCTGCCGCGGCTGCTCGTCTACGGCGCGCTCGGCGCCGGCGCGCTCGTCTGGCTGGCGCCGTTCGCCGACCAGCGCGTGGCGATCGAGCCGCGGCGCGGCGCGCCGGTGAGCGCCACGCCGCTGCGCTTCGTCGATCCGCCGGCCGCGTCCGCCGCGGCGCCTTCCGCCAACGCCGCGGTCGAGGCCGAGATCGGCGCCGACGGCGCGCGACCGCGCGGCATCGTGCTCTTCATCGGCGACGGCATGGGCTTTTCGCAGGTGCACGCCGCGCGCCTGCACCACGTCGGTCCGGACGGCCTGCTGCGCATGGAGCGCATGCCGGTCGTCGGTTGGCATCACACGCACTCGGCGCGCTCGATCTACACCGACTCGGCCGCGGGCGCGACCGCGCTGTCGACCGGCGTCAAGACCCTGCCGGGACGCATCGCGGTCGATCCCGACGGCGCACCGCTCACCACCCTGGTCGAATCGGCGCGCGCGCGCGGCCTGGCGACCGGCCTGATCACCGACAGCGCGCTCTTCGACGCCACGCCGATGGCCTTCGCGGTCCAGGTGTCGCACCGCCGCGAGGTGCAGACGATCGTCAATCGGCTGCCGGCAGCGGGCGTCGATCTGCTGATCGGCGGCTACGATCCGGCGTGGTCGGCGCGGCTCGATCCGGTGCCCGACGTCGTCTTCGACGAGGCCGGCTACGCCGTCGCGCGCGACTGGCCGACCTTCCTGCGCCAGGCCGACGACGGCGCCGCGCGCCAGGTCGGCCTGCTGCCGCTCGACGCGCTGCCGGGCGCGGCCGAGCCGTCGTTGGCGACGGTGACGCGCCACGCGCTCGAGCGCCTGATGCGCGATCCCGACGGCTTCTTCCTGCTGGTCGAGACCGAGGAAACCGACACCGGCGGCCACAACGAGAACACCCGCCAGGTGATCGACGGCGTGCTGGCGCTCGACGCCGCGATCGCGGCCGCGCTCGAGACGATCGACGCGGCCGGCGACGAGGTCCTGGTGCTGGTCACCGCCGATCACGAGACCGGCGGCCTGGCGCTCCTGACCGGCAGCGCGATCGCGCCGCTCGGCGTGCGCTACGCCACCGGCAACCACACCGCCGAGCCGGTGCCGATCTTCGCCCGGGGTCCCGGCGCGGCGCGGTTCGGCGCCGTGCTCGACAACACCGAGGTCGGCCGCCGGATGGCCGCGCTGCTGCTACCCGTCGGGACGGCGGGGGGAGAGGCGCTCGAAGAGGCTGCGGTCGGCGGGATCGGGGACGGGATCGAAGTCGGCGCCGACGATCTCGCCGGCGCCGAGGCCGCGGGCGGCGCGCTTCGCTGACCACTGCCGTTCGAGGGTGCGCAGGAAGCTGCGGTCGGCGAAGTTGAGCTGACCGACCTCGAGGGTCACGTCGACCGCGTCGGGATCGACCGCCGGATCGGCCGTCAGGGTCACCCGGCTCGGCCGAAAGCGCGCCGTCGGGCGGTCGACGACGATCGACGCGATCGCGCCGTAGGGAATCGCGGCGATCCGCACCGCGCCGTCGTCGGCGCGGCGGTAGCGAACCGCGCGGCGGTCGGTGAGCGCGCTGCCGCGGCTGCGCACCGACCAGCGATCACCGCTGTAGAAGTAGAGCAGGCGTTCGTCGGTCTCGACCGCGCCGACGTCGCGCAGCGCGGCGCGCACGCGCGCGGGAAGCTCGGGCTTCGGCAGCGGGATGAGCGCCGGCACGAAGCCGGTGAGGATCGCGCCGCCGTAGGCCAGCAGCGGCAGCGCCGGCAGCACGACGAGCACGAGCAGCAGCAGCGACATACCGCGCGAGAGATGCCGTCCGCGGACCTGCGGAACCGCGTCGTCAGAGGCGGACGCGCGTCGCTCGTCCACGCTCAGTCGGCCAGCACCATCGAGAACATCAGCGGCGCGACGATCGTGGCGTCCGACTCGATGATGAAGCTCGGCGTGTCGACCGCCAGCTTGCCCCAGGTGATCTTCTCGTTGGGCACGGCGCCGCTGTAGGAGCCGTACGAGGTCGTGCTGTCGCTGATCTGGCAGAAATAGCTCCACAGCGGCACCTCGAGCTTCAGGTCCTGGCGGATCAGCGGCACGACGCAGATCGGGAAATCGCCCGCGATGCCGCCGCCGATCTGGAAGAAGCCGACGCGCGTCTCGGCGGTGGTCGCGCGGTACCAGTCGATCAGCGCGCGCATGGTGTGCAGGCCCGAGAGCACGACGTCGAGGGTCGAGATCTCGCCCGCCAGCTGGCACGCGACGAACATGTTGCCGAGGGTCGAGTCTTCCCAGCCGGGCACGAAGAGCGGCAGATCGCGCTCGGCCGCGGCCATCAGCCACGAATCGCGCGGATCGATCTGGTACTCGGCCGCGAGCTCGCCGCTCAGCAAAATCTCGTAGAGATAGCGGTGCGGCAGCTTGCGTTCGCCGGCGACGTCGGCGGCGCGCCAGCGCGCGCGCACCGCCCGCTCGATGCGGCGCATCGCCTCTTCCTCGGGAATGCACGTGTCGGTGACGCGGTTCATGCCGCGGTCGGCCAGGGCCTGCTCCTGCTCGGCGGTCAGGGCGCGCCAGGCCGGGATTTCTTCGTAGTGGTCGTGGGCGACCAGGTTGAAGACGTCTTCCTCGAGGTTGGCGCCGGTGCAGCAGATCGCGTGCACCTTGTCGCGCCGGATCAGCTCGGCGAGGCTGACGCCGAGCTCGGCGGTCGACATCGCGCCCGCCAGGGTGACCATCATCCGATGCCCCTGATCGAGCTGATCGCGCCAGGCCTCGGCGGCGCGGCGCAGCGAGCGGGCGTTGAAGTGGCGGTAGTGGCGGTGGACGTAGGCGCGCAGGGCGGCGTGCTCGGCGCGCAGATCGTCCGCCGAAGGATGGGTGTCGTCGCGGTCGGTCATCGTCTTCGATGGTACCAAACGCGTCGCGGCGCAGCGCCCATCGCCGCGACTTCGATAGGCTGCCGCGGATGGTCGCCTCGTCCTCCTCGCCGCGCGCCGCGCGCATCGCGCTGATCGCCCTCGGCGCGGCTGTCGTCTGCCTTGCGGCACTCGCCCTGCTGCGCGGCACGACGACCACCGGGTGGGGCGACGAGGCGACCTATCTGGCGATGACCGAGAGCCTCGTGCGCGACGCGGATCTGCACTTCGACGCCGCCGACGCGCGGCGGGCGCGCGCCGGCGCGCGCACGGTGATCCTGCAGCGCGCCGACGACGGCACGGTCAGCTACTCGAAGCCGCTGCCCTACGCGCTCCTCGCGGCGCTGTTCTTCGGCCTGCTCGATCCGTTCGGCGCCGGCGCCTGGGGGCCGGTCGCGCTCAATCTGCTGCTGCTCGCCCTTGCGCTCGCGGTCGCGCGCGGGGCCCTGCGGCGACGCGGCTGGACGGCGACGCAGGCCGATCTCGTGCTCGCGACCTTCGTCGGCGGCGCGGTGCTGCTGCCCTACACGCTGTGGCGCATGACCGACGCCGTTCAGGCCGGGCTCACCCTGCTCGGCCTGGCCCTGGCGCTCGACGGCCTGCGCCCGGCGTCGGCGGACGATCCGGCCGCGTCGGACGACGCCGAGGGCCCGGGCCTGGCGGCGCTCGTCCTGGGACCGGCGCTCCTCGGCGTGGTCGTGGCGCTGCGCATCACCAACGCGCCGGTCGCGCTGATTCCCGCGATCGCCGCCGTCTTCCACCGCCGCATCGGCCGCGCCGGCGCGCAGCTCGCCGCGGTCGGCGGCGCGTATCTGCTGATCGTCGGCCTCGGCGTGCTGCTGACCGGCGTCGGCAATCCCTACCGCGCGGTGCGCACCAGCTTCACGCCGACGACCGGCTACCCGACCGAGACCGTCACGCTCGGCGCGACGGCGCCCGGCGCGGCAGCGCCCGATCCCGCGACGGTCGCCAACGCCGCGATCGCCGCAGCGGCCGGCAATGCGACGGCCGCCGACGCGCTGACGCCCGACCAGCGCTTCGACGTCCTGCCCGCCACCCACCGCACCCGCCTCGACGTCTGGGCCGGCCTCGACCGCAGCCTCTACAGCGCGCTCTACTTCGTCGTCGGGCGCCACTCGGGCGTCCTCGCCTACTTCCCCGCCGCGCTGATGCTGCTGCTGGCCGCGCTGCGCCGGCCCGATCGGGTGACGTGGGCGGTGATGATCGGCGGCGGCGGCGCGACCGCGTTCTTCCTCGGCTACATGCCCGACAACTACTTCGGCGGCGACACCTTCCTCGGCAACCGCTATCTGCTGCCGACCTACGCCGCGCTGCTGTTCGCGCCGCGCCGGCCGCCCGGGCGCCTGCTGCTCGGCGTCACCTGGCTCGTCGCCGCGCTCGCCTACGGCTCGGCGCTGGCGTCGGTGGTGCAGCATCGCGCGCTCGATCGCACCAGCCAGAACCACACCCACGCCGGGCTGATGCGCCTGCTGCCCTACGAGTCGACCGCGCAGGACATCGCCGGCCGGCGCGACCGCTACTGGTCGGGCGACTTCGTGCGCTTCGTCGATCCGTTCGCGCGCGTGCAGCCGCGCGCCTTCACCCTCGTCGCCGGCCACACCCCGAGCGAGCTGCTGCTCGCCCGCGGCCGGCCCGCGGCGCCCGTGCGCTTCTTCGTCCGCAGCGACGCGCCGCGCGCCACCCTGCTGCTCGACGACCGGCCCGGCCCCTTCGGCGAACCGCGCGCGATCGAGGTCGGCGCCGATCAGCGTCAGCCGGTGGTCGTCACGTGGACGCCGCCGTCGCCGTGGCGCACGCATCGCTTCTGGTTCGAGCCGACGCAGGCCTACCGCGTGCACGCGCTGCGGCTGGCGCTGAGAACGCCCGACGGCGCGCGTGCACGCGGTAGGCCTGCGTCGGCTCGAACCAGAAGCGATGCGTGCGCCACGGCGACGGCGGCGTCCACGTGACGACCACCGGCTGACGCTGATCGGCGCCGACCTCGATCG
>JBCCOR010000214.1:0-7817 GCA_039025295.1 Acidobacteriota bacterium | reverse complement strand
GGGGATGGTGCGGCACGGTGTCGTGCAGCGTCGCCGCCTCATCCGCCGCGAGCGTCGCCGCGCCGCCGACGACCGCATGCGCGCCGAGCAGGCGCGCCGCCTGGCCGATCTCGAAGAGGCGCGCGATCTGCAGCTGTCGATGCTGCCCGACACCGTGCCGCACCATCCCCGGGTCACGCTCGCGGCCTATATGAAAACCGCCGACGTCGTCGGCGGCGACTACTACGACTTCGCGGTCGGCGACGACGGCACGATCACCCTCGCCCTCGGCGACGCCACCGGCCACGGCGCCCGCGCCGGCCTGATGGTGACCGCCACCAAGAGCCTGTTCAATCTGCTCGCCCGCGACGACGATCTCGAGCGCCTGCTGCGCCGCACCGACGAGAGCCTGCGCGCCATGCGCCTGCGCCGCCTGCACATGGCGCTGATGGCGGCGCGCCTCACGCCCGACGCTGCGCTGCTGCTGCTCGGCACCAGCCTGCCGCCCGCCCTGCACCACCGCGCCGCCAGCCGCACGATCGACGAGCTGCCGCTCGACGGCCTGCCGCTGGGCAGCCGCCACGCCGGCAACCGCTATGCGAACCATCACCTGCAGCTCGCACCGGGCGACGTCGTCGTGCTGCTCACCGACGGCCTGCCGGAGCGGCCCGCGCCCGATGCTCAGCCGTTCGGCTACGCGCGCGTGCGCGACGCGCTGGCACGCGCCCTGATCGACGGCGTCACCTCGCCCAACGCCCTGATCCAGCGCCTCTTGACCGCGGCCGACGAATGGGCCGACGGCCAGCCGCAGACCGACGACATCACGCTGATCGTGCTGCGCGCCGGCGACGACTGAACCCGCGATTCCAACCCCGAGAGAGAACCGTCATGCACCGCCGATCGTCGTTCTTCCGCGCCGCGCGCGCCGCACTCGCCGCGCTGGTCGCACTTGCGCTGCTGGGCTGCGGCGCGTCAGCGCCTGAACCCGCTGCCGCGCCCGATCCGCCGCCGTCGGCCACGGCCGACACGTCGACCCAGCGCGCCGCGGCGCCGCGCGGCTGGAGCGCGACCGATCCGCCGATCGATCTGACCCACGTTTTCCAGGGTGAGGTCAACCGGCGCAGCAAGGTCGTCGGCTGGCACGCGCGACCGGGCGGCGCTGCGCCCGAGGGCGCGCGCATCGTGCGCATCAGCGCGGGGCCCAATCGCCTCGGCGTCTATACTGCGGACATCGAGCTCTACGACGCCGAGGACGGCCGCTGGGAGCCGAAATTCTCGACCTTCTTCCCCGACGACCACAGCGTCGACGACGTCGTCGACGCGATCCTCACCGCCTACCGCGATGCCCGCGCGTCGAATCGCATCGACGACGACGGCGGCTTCGAAGGCGACAGCGGACGCGGCTACGCCGTGCGCGGCTATCTCGACCGGCGCGGCGATCGCATCCGCACCGCGTTCCCGCGCTATCGGCGCGATCGCTGACGCTGCGGCCGCCACCGAACGGAGATCCGCTGACCATGCCCGATTCATCCCGCTCGCCCACCGCCCCGTCGGCCGACGACGGCGATCGGCGCGACGCGGCGCGACGCACCTATCTCGACGGCCTGCGCGCCGCGGCGCGCTTTCTCGACGACGATCTGCAAGACGACAGCGCCCGCGCCGAAGCGCTCGCCGACCGTCTGCGCGCCGCCGCAACGCCCTGGACCGTCACCGGCAACAGCCACCGTCTCGAAGCCCGGGACGACGGCTCGGTGCATCTCGAACCCATCGTCGGCCAGGGTGTGGCCGGCACGGTTCCCGCCCTCACCCTCGCCCAACTGATCGACGATTGGAGAAACCCACCGTGCTAGCCCAGGTACGCGCCGTGCTGCAGGGGATCGATCGCGTGTCGCCGACGCTCGCCGGCACGCTCGCCCTGCAGCTCTTCTGCTACCCGCTGCCCAACCGACGTCTGGCGCCGGACCGCCAAACGCTGGTGTCGCGCGCCGGCGACGTGCTCGCGCGCGGCCAGCGCGCGGACTACCGCATCGACCATCGCCACACGCTCCGCGTCTACCGCTTCGACGGCCTGCCGATCGACGGTGAATCGCCGGGCACGGCCGTGCTCGTCCACGGCTGGACGGGCGCGGCCTTCAACCTGGCCGCGTTCGTCGAGCCGCTGCGCGCGCGCGGCTTCGACGTCGTGTGCTTCGATCTGCCCGCCCACGGCGACTCATCGGGCCGGATGACCGACGCCCGCCGGTGCGCCCAGGCGGTGCGCCGGGTGATCCGCGCCCACGGGCCGGTGTCGGCGCTGATCGGCCACAGCTTCGGCGGCGCGGCGATTTCGTTTGCGCTGCGCGAAGGCGATCTCTTCCCGCCGCAGCTGGCCCCGCATCTGCGCGACCTGCGCGTCGCGCTGATCGCGTCGCCCAACCAGCTGTCGTACGTCACGGCCCAGTTCGCCGGCCAGCTCGGCCTGTCCGCCGCGGCGCAGCGCGTCTACGAAGCCCGCCTGAGCGCGCGCAACCACATTTCGATCGCCGATGCGGCGGGCAACATCTCATACGGCCGCGCCGGCCGACCGCTGCTGGTCGTCCACTGCCGCGACGACAAGGAAATCGCGTTCTCGCAGGGCGAAAACTTCACCCAGCTCGGCGATCTGGTGACGTTCCACCCCGTCAGCGGCCTGGGCCATCGGCGCATTCTGTACGCGCCCGAGGTCATCGAACGAGTGGTCGACTTCGTCGATCCCAAGGCCGATTGAGCGCGCCGGACCCGTCGTTCGCCGGCGCGACGCGGCGCGCATCGCCGCTGATCGAGGTGCCCGACGCGCCGATCCCGCTGCACGACTTCGAGCCGGCGCGGCCCGACGCGGTGCCGATCGAGATCGGTCCGATCGGCCACTTCGGCGCGACGGCGATCAGCCCGCGGCCGCATCGCCACACGTTCTACGAAATTTGCCTCGTCACGGCGGGACGTGCCCGGCACGCGATCGACTTCACCGAGCATCCGGCCCGCGCCGGCAGCCTGTTCACGATCGTGCCGGGTCAGGTCCACGCGTGGCACGACACGCAGGAGCTCGCCGGCCAGATCCTCCTCTTCACCGAGGACTTCCTCCACGCCGGACCGAGCGCGACCGCGCCGGCGGGCGAATGGGCATTCCTCCATGGGCTTGCCGCAGCCGGCCCGCTCCGGCTCGATCCGGCTGATGCGGAGGCCATTGGCCGCGCGTTCGACGCGCTGGCGCAGGAGTTCCGGCGCGATCTTCCCGCCCGCGCGTCGATGCTGCGGGCCCAGCTCCAGACGCTGCTGATCCGTCTGCTGCGCCTCGCCGACGCGACGCCCCGCGGCACAGCGGCCGCCGATCCGGCGACGGCGCTCGCGCAGCGCTTTCGCACCCTGGTGCTGGCCCACGGCGACACCGAGCGCGCGCTGCCGTTCTACGCCCGCGCGCTCAACGTCAGCGTGGCGCATCTGCACGATCAGGTGCGGCGCACCACGGGCCGCACGCCGGGCCAGCTGCTGCGCAGCCACACGGCTCTCGAGGCGCGCCGGCTGCTCGCCCACAGCGCGCTGCGCGTCAGCGAAATCGGCCATCGCCTGGCCTTCGACGACCCGTCGTACTTCAGCCGCTTCTTCCGTCGCGAGACCGGCCTCAGCCCCGGTCAATTCCGCGCGCGCATCCGAGAAAAGTACCCGCATTGACGCGCGCCGTCCCTTCGCATCGCCGCGTCGAGCGCGTAGCTTGTGATCAAGCTTTCCCGCGGCATCGGCGCCCGCTCATCCACAGCAGGTTCCAAGTCGCGATTCACTCCTACGCAACGGCGGAGAAAAACACCGTGACGACCCACCGTATCCACGCGCTCCCCGGCACCGAAGCCGACGTCAATGCGTTCGTCGTCCACGACGCCACCAGCGCGATCGTCATCGACTGCTTTCGCAACAGCGCCGACGCCCATCGCCTGGCCGACCACATCGATCAGCTCGGCGTCGCCCTCACCCACGTGCTGATCACGCACGGTCATCCCGATCACTATCTCGGTCTGCACGCGCTCGGCCAGCGCTTTCCGCAGGCGCGCGTGGTCGTTGCCCGCGCCGCGATCAAGGCCGCCATCGCCGGCTTCTCCGCGTGGATGGAGGACCAGGGCTGGCTCGAGGGCGAGCCCGCCATGAAGCCGCGCACGGCCGATCGGCCCGACGGCTTCGACTACGACGGGCGGATCGAGGTGCTGGACGGCGATCGGCTGACGCTCGCCGACGGCACGGTTCTGCAGCTCGACGCCGACTACGCGCCGGCTGAATCCGACGTCCTCACCACCGTTCACGTCCCGGCGTCCAACGCGTTCCTGACCAGCGACTTCGCCTACCACGACGTGCATCCGTGGCTGGGCGTGGGCGTGACGCGCACGCACATCGCCAACTGGCGGGCGCAGCTCGCGCGCTTCGCCGACCAGTGGCAGGACGCGGTGATTTACCCGGGCCACGGCGCCGCGCCGACCGACGCGCGCGTGTTCGAGAAGAACATCGCCTATCTCGACACGTTCCTCCGCGTGATCGACGCCGCCGCGTCGCGCGAAGCCGCGCACGCGGCGATGGTCGCGCGCTATCCGCAGCACGCCAACGCCGACTTCCTGCTGCGCATGTCGGTCGAGTTCCACGTCGCGGATGCGCCGGCAGGCGTGGATACGGCCGCCAGCGCGTCGGCGCGCTGAGCGACGCGCTCAGGCTTTGACGGCGGTCTTGACGCCTGCGAGGCCGCCGTCGATGCCCCACACCTGGCCGGTCACCCAGCTCGCCTCGGCGCTCAGCAGCCAGGCGATCAGGCTCGCGACCTCGTCGGGGCCGCCGATGCG
Organism: Acidobacteriota bacterium; assembly: GCA_039025295.1. Lineage (GTDB taxonomy): Bacteria > Acidobacteriota > Thermoanaerobaculia > Multivoradales > J023 > JBCCOR01. The sequence goes on along the minus strand of JBCCOR010000214.1, from coordinate 3,003 downwards.
GCCGAGCGGATGGAAGGCCAGCGAGGCGTCGAGGGCCGGCTTGCGGCTGGTGATGCGCTCAGCGAGCGGCGTGTCGACCAGGCCGGGCGCGACCGCGTTGACCCGGATGCCGGCGGCCGCGTAGGTCGCCGCCGCCGACTGCGCCAGCGCCGCCACCGCCGCCTTGGCCGCCGCCACCGCCTCGTGGTTGGCCAGGCCGATCCGCCCCGCCGACGACGACATCAGCACGATCGAACCGCCCGTGCGCCGCAGAATCTTGGCCGATGCGCGCACGACCGCGAACGCGGTGGTGAGGTTCTGGCCGATGGTGTCGTCATAGTCGGCGCGGCTGGTCAGATGCGCCGGCTTGAGCAGGATCGAGCCGGCCAGGTTGACCACGCCGCCGAAGGCCACGCCGTCGTCGGGCAGGCCGCGGAAGAAACCGTCGACCGCGTCGAAGTCGCGCGCGTCGACCGTCGCCGTGGTCACGACCGCGTCGGGATGCGCATCGCGCAGCGCCTGGGCGGCCGCATCGAGCGCTTCGGCGCTGCGGCCGCCGAGATGCAGGGCGTGGCCGGCCGCAGCGAGCCGCTGCGCGAGCGCGCGGCCGATGCCGCCGGCGCCGCCGATCAGGACGAAGCGACTGGGCGAAGATGATGCGGAAGGGGACGTCGACGACATGAGAAACCTCCTCGGGTGCTGGTGAATGGCGCCACGCCAGCGTGCAAGGCCAATCACGGACGGCGCGCATCAACGGTTTCGCCCCCGGCCATCGCGCGGATTCGATACGCTCGCGCCATGTCCGCTCCGCGCTCCGACGCCGCCCAGGCACCCGAACGTTTCGCGCGCTACCGACCGATCGTCGACGATTGGGACGCGTTCCTCGGCGCGCTCGCGCGTCCGCTGCCGGTCACGCTGCGCGCCCATCCCCACCGCGGCGGCGTCGCGACCGCGACCGACTGGCTGGCGCGCGAGGGCTTCACCGTCGCGCCGCTGCCGTGGGACGCCGATGCCCTGTATCTGGCCGACGGCGCACGCCCGGGGGCGTCAATCGCGCGCCTGGGCGGCCTGGCCGTGGTGCAGGAAGCGGCGGCGATGCTCGCCGTGCCGCTGCTCGACGCGCGGCCCGGCATGCGGGTGCTCGATCTCTGCGCCGCGCCGGGCAACAAGACCGTCCAGCTGGCGTGGGCGGTGGCGGGCAACGATCCACACGACGAGCGCGGCCTGGTGGTCGCCAACGACCGCAGCGTCGCGCGCCTGGGCGTCCTGCGCGGCGCGATCCGCCGGCTCGGCCTCGCCAACGTCGCGGTCGTGCAGCACGACGCCTGCGGCCTGCCGGCCGCGCTCGGCACGTTCGACCGCGTGCTCGCCGACGTGCCCTGCAGCTGCGAGGGCACCAGCCGGCGCAATCCGACCATCCTGCGCCGGCCGCACGACGGCGGCCGGCGGGTGCACGAGCAGCGGGCGATGCTGCGCGCGGCGATCGAGCGCTGCCGTCCGGGCGGCCGCGTCGTGTACGCCACCTGCACCTACGCGCCCGAGGAAAACGAGCTCGTGGTCGCGCGCGTCCTCGACGAAATTGGCTCAGCGGTCACGCTGCGCGACGCGCACGCGCTCTTGCCGGCCGGCCTCGTCGCCGGCCGCGGACTGACCGCGTGGGCGGGCACGCGGCTGCCCGAGACCCTCGCCGGCTGCGTCCGGCTGATGCCGCACCACAGCGACACCGGCGGCTTCTTCCTGGCGGTGCTCGACAAGGCCGTCGACGCGCCGGCGATGCGCGCACGCGAGACCGACGCGGTCGATCCGGCACGGCTGCCCGACGACGAGGCGACGGCCCTGCTCGACGCGATCGGCGCGCGCTACGGCTTCGACGCGTCGACGCTCGGGCGCTACACGCTGCGCCACGCGCGCGGCCGAATTCTCGAGCTGGTGCCGCGCTCGATGGATCTCGCCTGGACGGCGCATGCGCGCGTCCGCGCGGTCGCTGCGGGCCTCCCGTTCGCCCACGCCAAGATGACCGAGCCGCGGCTGACCAGCGGTGCGGCGCGGCGCTACGCATCGAACGCCCGGCGGCGCGCGCTCGATCTCGACTGGCGCGAAACCCTGCGCTTCTTCACGCCCCACGAGCAGCATCTGGCGCGCGTGCCCGCGACGATCGACGCCGACGATCGGCATCCGGTCCTGGTGCGCCACGACGGCATCGGCCTCGGCCCCGGCGCGATCCGGCCGCGCGCCGGTGGCGGCGTCCGGCTGCAAAGCCTGCTACCCAAATCGGTCTTCCACGACCGCGCGGCGTTCGTGGCGGCCGCGCAGGTCTAGGGCGGTATTTTTTCAAAAATTCTGCTTCGCAACTTTGGGATTTGCCCATCCCGAACCGTTACTCAAGATGAAGGGTGCGTTTCACGGTCGCCGATGACGACGACGTACGCACGATCGATTCTCTTGATCACGGACGGATGGACTTCCCATGACGGATGTTGGCAGCAGCGCGCGGCGCGCGCTTGGCTCGGCGGTTTTCCTTGTTCTGATGCTTCTTTCGATCGCGCCCGGCGCGGCGGCGCCCGGCGCGCAGGACGCCACGCAGGCGCGCGCTGGCGACGCGATCTTCGCCGACGACTTCGAATCGGCAACGTCGTCGGCGTGGCGCGAAACCGTGCCGGCGGTCGAGCTGCGCGTGATCGCGCCGCTGCCGGGCACGCGGGTCAACGACGCGCGCGCGCCGCTGGTGCTCGACGCGACGACGATCACGGGCGTCGCGGTCGACGTCGCATCGATCGCGATCGCGCAGGGCGGCGCGCCGCTGGCCGCCGCATGCGTCACCGAGGCCGACGGACGCACGTTCACCTGCGCGCCTGACGCCGACTACGCCGAAGGATCGGTCGCGCTGATCGCACGCATCTTCGACCTGCTCGGCCGTCCGTCGCGCGACGTCGCGGCGACGTTCACGGTCGACGTCACGCCGCCCGAGATCGCGGTGACAAGCCCGATCGACGGTCTGCGCACGCGCGACGACGCGGTCGTCGT
>JBCCOR010000213.1:0-7819 GCA_039025295.1 Acidobacteriota bacterium | reverse complement strand
TCGCCACGCTGCCCCAGTCGCTGCCGGTCGAACGGGTGAGGGTCGCATCCGCCGCCGCGTCGAGCCGGCGCGCGCTGTAGTAGACGTCGATCGCACTGCCGTCGGCGTGGCGCAGCTGCAGCTCTTCGTCGCCCTGGCCGACCGCGTACACCCGCGCGTCGAGCTGCTGCCAGCGCGCGCTGCAGGGCGCGGTGACCAGAGCGGTCATGGCGGTGCCGAGCAGCGCCTCCGACCGGCGGCCGAGCAGCGCGCCGAACGCCGGATTGACGTAGAGCAGCGATCCGCCCCGGCTGACCACGGCGACGCCGGTCGCGAGCGCGTCGGCCAGCTGCGGCCCCGACGCGTCGGCCGCCGCGGGGCGATCGGCGCGCACCGCGACATCGACCTGGGCGCGGGCGAGGTCGACGCGGGCATCGATCTCGGCGGGGCTCGACGGCAGGAAGAGCACGTCGTCGGCACCCGCGACGATCAGCGACGTCACCAGCGCCGCCGCGTCGGGCGGCACGACCGCGAGCACGCGCACGCCGTCGATCGCGCGCGTCGCCGCCTTCTCGCGCACCCGGCGACAGAGCGCCAGCGCGGCCACGTCGTCGTCGGCGCGCGCGCAGCGCACGATCCACAGACGAGGCACCTCGGCGATCTCGGCGTCGAGATGCGGCCAGGCCTCGTCGATCTCCGACGCCGTCCAGACCTGGAAGCCATGGCGCGCCAGCGACGCGATCAGCCAGCGGCGCGCGTCGTCGGCGCGCGCGTCGGTGTCGAAAAATAAACTCTTCATGCGCTGGGCGCGATCGTCACGCTGTCGGACTCGAGCAGCTCGCGCACCCGTCGCGCCAGCACGCGCGGCTGAAACGGCTTCTGCAGGAAGGCCGCGTCGGACTCGCTGAGGATCTCCTGAGCGCGCGCGACGTAGCCGGAGATGAACAGGATCTTCATGTGGGGATGCTGCGGACCGAGGATGTCGGCCAGCTCTTTGCCGCCCATCTGCGGCATCACCACGTCGGAAACCATCAGATCGATGTCGCCGTTGCGCATCGACTCGGTCACGGTCAGCGCCTCGCGACCGCTGCTGGCCTCGAGCACGGTGTAGCCCTGCTGTTTGAGCAGGCGCGCCGCCGGCGTGCGCACGACGTCTTCGTCCTCGACCAGCAGGATGGTTTCGTTGCCGTGCAGCGGCTGCGCCTCGTAGCTGCCGCTCGGCTCGGCGAGGGTCTCGTCGTCCGAGGACTCGGGCAGATAGACCCGGAAGACCGCGCCGCTGCCCGGCGCGCTCTCGACCGCGATGTGGCCGCCGCTCTGGCGCACGATGCCGAAGCACGTCGACAGCCCCAGGCCCGTGCCCTTGCCCTGCGCCTTGGTGGTGAAGAACGGCTCGAAGATGTTGTTGATCACGTCTTCGGGAATGCCGCAGCCGTTGTCGCTGACCACCATGCAGACGTAGGGCCCCGGCGTCAGGTCGGCGTGCGGACGCGTGAAGCGCTCGTCGAGAATCACGCTTTCGGTCTCGATCACCAGGCGACCGCCGCCGGGCATCGCGTCGCGCGCGTTGACCACCAGGTTGATGATCACCTGCTCGAGCTGGCTCGGATCGACCCGCACGCTGCCGGCGTCGTCGTCGTCGGTGTTGACCTCGAGCGCGATGTCCTCGCCGATCAGACGGCGCAGCAGGCCGCTCATCGAATGCACCATCTCGTTGATCTGGATGATGCGCGGCTCGATCACCTGGCGGCTGGCGAAGGCCAGCAGCTGACGGGTCAGGCCGGCGGCGCGGTCGGTGGCCTTCTGGATGCCGGCCAGGTCGTCGCGCACCGGATGGTCCTCGGGCAGCAGATCGGCCGCCAGGCTGGCGTAGCTCATGATGCTGGTGAGGAGGTTGTTGAAGTCGTGGGCGATGCCGCCGGCGAGGCGGCCGATCGCCTCCATCTTCTGCGACTGGCGCAGCTGCTTCTCGAGATCGGTCTTGTCGTCCTCGGCGCGCTTGCGGCTGGTGACGTCGCGCACCGTGGAGATCATCGACACGACGAGGGTCTGGCCGTCGCTGCTCTGCGTGTCCCACACCGGGCTGTAGATGTATTCGTAGTGGCGATCGCCCTCGATGCCGGGAAAGCGGAAGGTGCCCTCGACCGTTTCGCCGTGCTCGAACACGCGCTTGCGCTCGGTGTCGAAGCGGCTGCAGATGTCCTCGGGAAAGCCGAGCTCGCGCCAGGTGCGGCCGAGGATCGTACGGCTCTCGAAGCCCATCACGCGCAGCGCGACCGGGCTGGCGTAGCGATAGCGGCCGTCGACGTCGAAGATCGAGAATTGATCGGGCGTGGTCGCCAAAATCGTGTCGAGGCGGTCGTTCTGATCGGCCAGCGCGGCCTCGACCCGACGCCGCTCGAGCACCTCGCGCTGCAGCCGCTCGTTGGTGGCCCGCAGCTCGACCGTGCGCGCATCGACCAGATCCTGCAGCATTTGCCGATGGGCGCGGTGCTCGGCCGCCGCCGACGCCCAGTCGGTGATGTTCTGCATGGTGACGATCACCGCCTCGAGGCGGCCGCTGTCGTCGAGCAGCGGCGAGGCGTCGACCGAAATCATGATCCGACGGCCGTCTGGGGCTACCAGGCTGTGGCGCAGGTCGTAGACCGGCGCGCCGGTTTCGCGCACGCGCACGAACGGCAGCGCCGACTCCGGCAGCGGCGCCCCGTCTTCGCCGCGCAGCTCGCGCGCGTCGGCGTGGTAGAAGACGTCGTCTGCCGGCGCGCCGGACACCACCCCGAGCATCGCGGCGGCAGGCGGATTGGCATAGTCGATCGAGCCGTCGACACGCAGGACCGCGACGCCGGTCGGGCAGCGCTCGAGGATGCGCGGATCGTGCGCGCCCATCGCGCGGCGCGGCAGCATGGGCGAGAGCGTCGGCGACGCCGGATGCGCGGTGCGGTCGTCGGCGCGGGTCATGCGGAGATCACGCCGGCTACAGCGCGGTCGCGGCGCCCCGCGGATCGCGCGCGGCAAAGGTCGTGGGCACGGAGGTGGTTCATCGCAGCAGTCGCAGGTCGGATGGATCGACAGCCGACGTCTTGCAGCCGTTCTCGGTGGATCGCAGCGTGACGCGCGTGCCGTGCATCGTCGGCACAGCCATTTCCTTCGAGCATCGCGGCATGCAGCGTAGGACGTCTCGCTATCGTACCGCGTTCCTCCCGTCAACGCAGCTTTTCCTGCCACGCACCGCGATTTCCGCTGCGGAGACCGCGACGCGCGGTCGCGGCGGTCACGGTCGCAGCACCAGCATCACGCCGATCAGCAGGAGCGCGACGGCCGCCAGACGCTGCGGACCGATGCGTTCGCGGTACATCCACCGCCCCACCAGCAGCGCGCTGACGGCGCCGATGCCGCGCTTCAGGGTCTCCACCAGCCCGACCCACACCAGCTGGATCGCTTCGAGCTGCAGCACGATCGCGCAGGTCGCCACCAGGCCCGCGGCGAGAACGATCAGCGGCGCGCCGGCGACGGTTTGGCGTACCGCCGTCACGCCGTCGCGACGGAGCACGATCACCGCCAGCACGAGCACCATGGCGCTGACGAGCACCAGCAGATGCAGCGCCGGCCCGACGTGGCGCAGCGCGATCTTGTCGATCAGCGGCGTCAGCGCCCACAGCGTCGCGACGAGCAGCATCCAGACCGCGCCGGGCTCGTGCCCGAGCCGACCCAGGCGGCGGCGCAGGCCGGCGACAGCGGTCTGCGGCGCGGCAGGCGCGGCGGCGGCAGGCGGCGCGCCGCCCGACAAACCGAGCAGCAGCGCGCCGACGACCGAGAGCGCAACCCCCAGGATCTGGTTGCCGTCGGGCACCTCGCCGAGCAGCGGTACGCCGAAGAGCGTCGCCAGCGCGGGCGTCAGCGCGAGCAGCGGCACCGTCGCGCTCATCGGCGAGCGCTCGAGGGCGCGCTGAAACGCCACCGCGGCGACGACGTTGGTCACCAGCGACGCGATCAGCGGCGCGACGTACGCGCGCGGCAGCGCGAACGCCCCCTGGTGCAGCGCGTAGATCAGCAGGAACGGCCACTGCGCGCTGACCAGCACGAGCGCCAGCGTGGTCGGCCGTCCACCGCGCACGCTGAGCATCTTGCGCAGCACGTCGAGCACGGCCCAGGCGAGCGGGCAGGCCAGAAGAATCAGCAGGACGAGCGGTGACAGCGCGGTCGCGGCGGCGACGGTCGCGGTCGGGATCGCGAAGGCGGGCATGAGCACGCCGGCATTTTGCACTAAACTGAGTGTGATTCACCGCGCGGTTTTGCCCTCGTCGATCGATCGCCGTCCTGCGATGGCCGATCGTCGCGCGCCTCGTCGTTCAACGCGCCGCGCCCCACGCACCTGCCGCCCGCGATCTGCCGCCGCCACTTATGCACCTGACGCCCGAATTCGTTGCCGACACCCTCGTTCGCGAGGGCTATCTGACCGCCGACCAGGGCGAGAGCCTGCGCCAGGACGTGCGCAACATTCCCCGCCATCAGCGCTCGGCGAAAGCCTACGAGCAGCGCTCGCTCGCCTACGAGATCGTGCTGCGCCCCGGCTTCACCGTCCACCCGGACGCACCCGCGCATCCGTCGGAGCCGCTCGATCAGCAGATCATCGCCCAGGCGATCGCCCGGCGCGCCAAGCTGCCGCTGGTGCGCATCGATCCGCTGGCGCTCGACGTCGACCTGATCGAGTCGCAGATTTCGCGTCCGTTCGCGCGCCGCCATCGCATGATTCCGCTGGCGCTGCGCGAGGGCGTGCTGCGCGTCGCCTGTGCCAATCCGTTCGATCTCGAGGCGCTCGACTCGTTCCGCCGGATCGCCGGCCGCGAGCTCGATCTGGTGGTCGCCGCCGAGCCCGAGGTGGTCAAGGCGCTGACCGAGTTCTACGGCCTGCGCCAGTCGGTCAAGAAGGCCGAGCGCGATCTGTCGTCGGGCATCGATCTCGGCAATCTCGAGCAGCTCGTTCGGATGAAGAACGAGGTCGAGATCGAGTCGAGCGATCAGCACATCGTCAACGCGGTCGAGTACATGCTGCAGCACGCCTACGACCAGCGCGCGAGCGATATCCACATCGAGCCGAAGCGCGACGCCAGCCTGATCCGCTTCCGCATCGACGGCGTGCTGCACGACATCCAGACGCTGCCCAAGGTCGTCCAGAAAGCGGTGATCAGCCGGATCAAGACGATGGCCCGCCTCGACATCGCCGAGAAACGCCGGCCGCAGGACGGACGCGTCAAGACCCTGCGCGACGAGCGCGAGATCGAGCTGCGCATCTCGACCCTGCCGGTCGCCTTCGGCGAAAAGGTCGTGATCCGCATCTTTGATCCGGGCGTGCTGCTCAACGACCTCACCAATCTCGGCTTCGACGCCGAGGAGATGACGCTCTTCGAGCAGTTCATCCAGCGGCCGCACGGCATCGTCCTGGTCACCGGCCCGACCGGCAGCGGCAAGACAACGACCCTGTATTCCGCGCTCAAGGCGATCGCCACCAGCGAGCAGAACGTGACCACGATCGAGGACCCGATCGAGATGGTGCACGACGTCTTCAACCAAACCGCGGTCAATCCCAAGATCGGCATCAGCTTCGCCGATGCGCTGCGCCACATCCTGCGTCAGGATCCCGACATCATCATGGTCGGTGAGATCCGCGACGGCGAAACCGCGCAGTATGCGATCCAGGCGGCGCTGACCGGCCATCTGGTGCTCTCGACCCTGCACACCAACGACGCGCCGTCGGCGCTCACGCGGCTGGTCGATCTCGGCATCGAGCGCTTCATGATCAACTCGACCCTGATCGGCGTGATGGCCCAGCGGCTCGTGCGGCGCATCTGCGATCGCTGCACCGAGTCGCGCCATCTGACGCGCGAGGAGGCCGAGAGCCTGCGCATCAGCCACGACCCCGCGCGGCCGATCGTCGTCCATCAGGGCAAGGGCTGCTTCGAATGCCGCCACACCGGCTTCCGCGGCCGCTCGGGCGTTTTCGAAATCCTGCCGATCACCGAGAAGATCAAGGAGCTGCTGCTCGAGAAAGCCGACGTCCAGGTGATCAAGCGCGAGGCGATGCGCGAGGGCATGAAGACCCTGCGCCAGGCGTCGCTGCGCAAGCTGGCCGAGGGCGTCACCACCTACGAGGAGATCATCCGCGTCACCACGCTGTGAGCGTCGGGTTCGCGCACCATCTTTCGCCATGAGCGCCTTTCTGCCGTTTCGCCCGCGGGTTCGCAGCCTGCTCGTCGCCGCCGACGGGCTCGCGCTGGTCGCCGCTGTGCTGGGTGCGCACGCGATCCGCTTCCCGCCGCCGGTGCGGGCCGAAAAGCTCGACGCGCTGGTGCACCATCCGGGCCTGATGCTATGGATGCTGCTGAGCGGCCTGGTGCTGCTCGCCGCGGCCGAGCTCTACGAATCGGAAACCCTGCACCGGCTGCGCGAGTCGACGGTGCGCACGCTGGTGGCCGCGGCCGCCTGGGCGATCGCGCTGGTGGTCGCCACCTACGTCGTGCCGGCGTGGGACTACGGACGCGGCCTGCTCGCGCTCACCGCCGCCGGCTGGTTTACGATCCTGCTCGCCGCGCGCGCGCTCTTCACCCATCACCGCCGCCGCCAGCGCTGGCGCTTCCCCGCGCTGGTGGTCGGCGAAGAGGCGGCGGCGCGGCGCTTCTGCCACGAGCTCGCCTCGCGTCCGTCGGCGCCGTGGAAGCCGGTCTACGGCGGCGACGTACCGCTGTCGGCCATCGACGAGGAAATCCGCGCCCGTGGCGCCAGCATCGTGATCATCGCCGGTCGTCATCGCTCGGAGTCGGAGCTGGTGCCGGTGCTGACCGCGCTCCATTTCTCGGGCGTGCCGGTGGTGGTGGCGTCGGAGGTCTGGGCCTGGCTCGAGGAGCGCCTGCCGCTCGAAGCGCTGTCGCCAGCGCTCTTTCTGCATCAGCCGGGCTTCGGCGCCGTCCACTGGACGCTCTTCAACCGCGTCACGCGCATCGCCGACATCGTGCTCTCGCTGCTGCTGCTGATCGCATCGGCGCCGATCTTCGTCGCGGGCGCGCTGCTGGTCGCGCTCAGCGACGGACGCCCGGTGCTCTATCGCCAGGCGCGCGTCGGCCAGTTCGGCCGCCGCTTCGTGATGCTCAAGCTGCGCACGATGCGGCGCGACGCCGAGCGCAGCGGTCCGCGCTTCGCCGCCGAGCGCGACCCGCGGGTGCTGCCGGTCGGCCACATGCTGCGCCGCTTCCGCATCGACGAGCTGCCGCAGCTGCTCAACGTCCTGCGCGGCGACATGTCGCTGGTCGGCCCGCGCCCGGAGCGCCCCGACTTCGTCGCCCAGCTCAGCCGCGAGCTTTCGTATTATTCGTTCCGCCTGGCGGTCCAGCCGGGCCTCACCGGCTGGGCCCAGGTCAACATCGCCTACGCCCGCGATCTCGACGGCCACCGTCGCAAGCTGGAATACGACCTCTACTTCATCCGCGAGCGCTCGCTGCGGCTCTATCTTCTGACCCTGCTGCGCACGGTCAGCGCGGCCCTGGTCGGCGTGCATCAGCCGCCGGCCCCGGACCGCGCCGAGCCGACGGCGCCGCATCCGGAGCCGCTGCCCGACGCGCGATCGCCCGGCGGATGAGCCGCTCGAACGCTGCCGCCGACGCCTCGAGCCCGTGCCGGCGGCGCACCCAGTCATGGGCCGCGGCGACCTGCGCCGCAGCGGCGGCCGGATCGTCGAGCAGCCGCACCACCGCCGCGGCGAAGCGCTCAGGCGCGTCGGCCACCGCGGCGATCGGCACGGGCGCATCGACCGGCGGCGCGTCGTCGAGCCCGTCGTAGCCGCCCGCGG
>JBCCOR010000212.1:0-7827 GCA_039025295.1 Acidobacteriota bacterium | reverse complement strand
GCGCTGCGCATCCGCCGCGACGTCGCCGACTATCTGCGTTCGATCGTTGCGCGCGAGCGCAGCGAAGCCAAGATCGAACACCTGATCGAACTGCTGGAGGATCCGAGCATGCTGAGAGAGTCACTGCAGCGCTGGCAGGACCGCGATATCGCGCGCGGCCGCGCGATCGGCAAAGAAGAAGGGCTCACAATCGGCAAGCAAGAGGGGCTCACGATCGGCAAGCAAGAGGGGCTCACGATCGGCAAGCAAGAGGGCCTGGAAGCCGGTCGCCAGATCTTGCGCGACGTTTTGGTCGAGCTGCTCGAGACGCGTTTCGAAACCGCACTGTCCGACGACGTTCGCGCGCGCATCGACGACGCACCGGCCGAGCAGCTGCGGACCTGGTCGTCGCGCGTTCTGCGCGTCAACGCGCTCGACGACGTCTTCCGCGACGCCTGAGCCTGATCCGGCGCGCGCGGCGATCGCGCGCACCAGAGGCGATCGACCCGCGGCTACTCGTGCCGCAGCGCATCGATCGGATCGAGACCCGCCGCCCGACGTGCCGGCACGAAGCCGAAGATCACGCCCACCGCAGCGGAGAACGTGAAGGCGATCAGGCTGATCTGGGCGTCGAAGGTGTAGGGAATGCCCAGCGCCTGGGCAAGTCCGTAGCTGCTGCCGAGCGCCAGGACGATGCCGATCAGGCCGCCGATGGCGGACAGCATGACGGCCTCCACCAGGAACTGCAGCATCACCTCGCCCGGACGCGCGCCGATCGACATGCGGATGCCGATCTCGCGGGTGCGCTCGGTCACCGACACCAGCATGATGTTCATGATGCCGATGCCGCCCACCAGCAGGCTGATGCCGGCGACGGCGCCGAGCAGTACGGTGAGAATGCGCGACGTCGAACTCAGGGTGTCGGCGATCTGCTTGGTGTCGAGCACCGAGAAGTCTTCGTCCTCGCCGTCCTGAATGCCCCGCCGCTCGCGCAAGACGTCGGCGACCTCGCGCACCACGCGCGCGCTCGAGACGCCGTCGCGGGCCGAGATCATGATCATGCTCACGTCACGATCGCTCGACCGGCCGGCGAGACGACGCTGCAGGGTGGTGAGCGGCACGACCACGACGTTGTCCTGATCGTTGCCCATCGCGCCCTGGCCCTTGCTGACCAGGGTGCCGATGACCTCGCACGACATGCGCTTGAGCCGGATCTGCGCGCCCAGGGGATCCTGCGCGCCGAAGAGCTCGTCGACCAGCGTCTGACCGAGCACGCACACCGGCCGCGCCGCGCGGCTCTCCGCGGCGGTGAACGTCCGTCCCTGCCCCACGGTCCAGCCGGCGACCGCGAAGTAGTCGGGGGTCGTTCCGACGATCTGCGCCGACCAATCCTCCTGCAGATAGACCACGTTGGCGCCCAGGTTGCGCATCGGCGCCACGGCTTCAGCGCTCGTCACGCGATCGGCGATGGCGCGCGCGTCGGCGCGCTGGAAATTCGGGGCGCTGCTGCCGCCCGGACCCATGCGACGACCCGGACTGACGATCAGGAGATTGCTGCCGAGACTTTCGACCTGGCTCGTCACCGACGCGGTGGCGCCGCGTCCGAGGTTGACCATCACGACCACCGCCGCGACGCCGATGACGACGCCGAGCACGGTGAGGAACGCGCGCACGAGATTGCGGCGGATTTCACGCAGCGCAATCCCCAGGGCCTCCCAAAACATCACGCTGCCTCGGTACTGACGGGCCGATCGCCGCTGCGCACGTCCGACGCCACCAGGCCGTCGTGGATGGTGATCGTCCGGCGCGCGTAGCCGGCCATCTCGGGCTCGTGGGTGACGAGAACCACGGTGATCTTCTCCGCGCGGTTGAGGTTCTGGATCAGTTCCATGATCTCGACGCTGGTCGAGGAATCGAGATTGCCGGTCGGCTCGTCGGCGAAGAGCACGGCCGGATCGGTGGCGAGCGCCCGGGCCACGGCGACGCGCTGCTGCTGGCCGCCCGAGAGCTCGTTGGGGGCGTGGTTCTGCCATCGCAGCAGACCGACCGATGCCAAGGCCGCGCGCGCGCGTTCGCGCCGCTGCCGTCGGGGCACGCCGCGGTAGATCAGCGGCAGCTCGACGTTTTCGAGCGCCGTGGTGCGCGCCAGCAGGTTGAAGCCCTGGAAGATGAAGCCCAGATAGTGGCGACGCAGCAGCGCGCGGGCGTCTTTGCTCAGGGCTTCGACCGGACGACCGGCGAAGCGATAGCGGCCCGCAGTGGGTGTGTCGAGGCAGCCGAGCAGGTTCATCAGCGTCGACTTGCCGGAGCCGCTGGCGCCCATCACCGCGACCATCTCCCCCGCCTCGATGTCGAGATCGACGCCGCGCAGGGCCTCGAAGGCCGCCGTGCCGCTGCCGTAGGTTTTGGTCACGCCGCGCAGTTCGATCAGCGGCATGTGTGCCTGCGCGCTCATGACGCATCCGCCAGTCGATCGACGACCACCGCGTCGCCGTTCTGCAGATCGCCGTCTTCGATTTCCGTCCAGCGACCGTCGCTCAGGCCGGTCTCGACCGGCACTCGCACAAGTGCTTCCTGACGCAGCACATAGATCGCCGTGCCTTCGGCGCGCGCGCGGGTGGGGGCGGCCGTACCGGGCGGTCGGGGCAGGAACGAGAAGCCGCGCGATCTGCCCTCGGGCTGCGCCATCTGCGGCGGGGTGAACCGCAGGGCGGCGTTGGGCACCGTCCGGACGTCGCGGCGGGCGTCGACGGTGATCATCGCCGTGGCGGTCATGCCCGGGCGCAGCTTGGCTGCGTCGTTGGGGACGGCGAGCTCGGTTTCGTAGCTGACGACGTTCTCGATCGTCTTCGAGCCGAAGCTCACGCGCGCGACCGTCGCCGCAAAGGTTTGGTTCGGCCAGGCGTCGACGGTGAACGTGGCCGTCTGGCCTTCGACGACCTTGCCGATGTCGGCTTCGGCGACGTTGACGGTCAGCTTCATCGTGCGCAGGTCCTGGCCGAGGGTGAAGAGAACCGGCGCCTGGAACGACGCGGCCACGGTCTGGCCAGGATCGATGCTGCGATCGAGCACGATGCCGTCGATCGGGGCGCGGATCACGCTCTTGGCGAGATCCGTCTCCTGGGTACGCGTGGCCGCTTCGGCCTCGGCCACGGCGGCCTCGGCCATCGCGATGCCCGCGCGCGCGCGCTGGGCGCTGGCGCGCGCGGCGTCGAATTCGGTCTGCGACGGCACTTGGCCGTCCGACAGGCGTGAGACCTCCTCGAAGCGTTGCAGCTGTGCCTCCGCCTCGGCGTGCGAGGCCTCGGCCTGGGCCTGCTGCGCCCGCGCCGACGCGCTGGCGGCGCGGCTGCGGGCGATCTGCTGCGTGAGCTTGGTGGTGTCGATCCGCGCCAGGACCTGACCGGCTTCGACGACGTCGTTGGCGTCCACCAGGACCTCGGTGATCGTGCCGGAGATCTCGCTGCCCACCAGCACCTGGTGGACCGGCTGCAGCTGCCCGGTGGCCGACACGGTCGCCACCAGGTCGCGCTGCGCCAGGGGCACGGTCGCGAAGCGCGGCGGCTCCGGTCCGCGCGGCGCGGCCCACAGGGTGACGGCGCCGATCGCGAGGACGAGCAGCAGCAGCCACGGCCAGCGGCGGCGGCGCTGGACGCGTTCGAACAGGGCATCGAGTTCGTCGGGACGGGGCGTGGAGTCAGGCATGATCACCTCCGCGGTCGGCGCCGGTTTCCCAGCCGCCGCCCAGGGCGCGGTAGAGATTGGAGAAGGCGACGACCCGTTCACCCTGGGCCGCCACGTGCTGTTCCTGAAGATTGAGCAGCGTGCGCTGGCTGTCGAGGACGACGAGCAGATCGACGAGGCCGGCGGCGTAGCGCTGGTCGGCGAGCGTCGCGGCCGCGCGCGCCGACCGGATGGCGTCGTCGAGGGCGTCGAGTTCGTGACCGACGGTGCGCAGGGACGCCAGGGCCGATTCGACCTCGGCGAGCGCCTGCAGTACCCGATCGCGGTAGGCGAGCGCTTCCTGCTCGACCCGCGCCTGCTCGATGTGAATGTTCTGCGTGATCCGCCCCGACTCGAAGACCGGCGCCGTGAGCCCGGCGAGCAGGTTGGCGAAGAACGCGTCGGCGTCGAAGAGGTCCGACAGATCGCCCGACTGGCCGTCGAGCGATCCGGTCAGCCGCAGCGTCGGATAGCGCGCGGCTTCGGCCACTCCGCGCCGCGCCAGCGTGGCGTCGAGGCGATGCGCCGCCGCGCGGACGTCGGGCCGGCGGGCGAGTGCCTCGGCGGGCACGCCGAGGTCGAGGGCCGCGGGAAGGGTCGGCACGGCGTGCGGCGTGCTGTCGCCGTCGGGGCTGGTCAGCAGATCGTCGAAGGCGCCGGGTGGCTGGCCGGCCAGCTGCGTCAGGCGCAGGCGGGCATCGATGGCGCGGCGCACGAAGGTCGAGCGGCTGGCGCGCGTTTGCTCGCGGCTGGTCAGTGCCTGATCGACCTCGAGCTGCGAGGCCAGGCCGGCGCGCTCACGATGGCCGGTGAGGCGGTAGGTCGCGTCGCGGCTGGCGAGGCTGTCGTCGATCACCCGCAGGCGCGCCTCGGCGGCGCGCAGATCGGCGTAGGCGACGACCACCTCGGCGATCAGCGACACGCGCGCGTCGTCCAGCTGCGCGACGCTGGCGGCGAGATCGGCCTCGCTGGCGGCGCGCGTGGCGCGCTTCTCGCCGAAGAGATCGGCCTCCCAGCTGGCGGTGAAGCTGGCGGCGTAGCCCTCGCTCGAACGGCCGTCGCCGAGCGGCTCAGCGGAGGCGGCGTCGAGTCCGAGCGACGCGCGCGGACCGAGATCGGCCTGCGCCAGGCCGCGCCGCGCGCGCGCCTCGGCGACGCGCGCCGCGGCGGTCTGCAGATCGAGACTGCCGTCGAGCGTCCGCGTCACCAGCCGATCCAGCACCGGATCGTCGAGCCGCTGCCACCACGTCGCGATGGGGCGGCTGGCCGCAGACGGATCGGCGGCTTCAGATGGATCGGCGGCTGCAGGGTCGACGACCTCGGCGGCTTCGTCGCGCCACGCTTCGGGCGCGACCGGCAGCGAGATGGACGGCTGGGCGGCGGGATCGAAGGCGCTGGCGCAGCCGATGCCCGACAGCGCGATCAGGCCCAGGAGTGCGAGACGCCCAGCGGCGCTTTGCGCGCGTGCGGGGATGGGGGGGATGCGGGTCATGATGATCTCCTCAGGACGACCGGCGGACGATGGGGGGCGGCGGCGCGGTCGCGCGGCGCCGCGTCACGTTCCAACAACAGTCTCGGCCGAATCGGCGTGAGGTGCGGTTATGCGCAGGTTAAGGAATGTAAGGCTTTGCAAGCCGATGCGAAGATCGCCCCGCGCGTCGGCAAAGCCGACTAGGCTAGGGCCATGCCCACCGTGCTGCTCATCGACGACGACGTCGAGCTCTGCGCCATGCACAAGGCGTATTTGGAGGTCGAAGGCTTCGAGGTGGATATGGCGTTCGACGGGGAACGGGGCGTCGACATGGTCGAACGCGTCGCGCCCGATATCGCGGTGCTCGACGTCATGATGCCCGGCATCGACGGCGTCGAGACCCTGCGCCGAATCCGCCGCGCGAGCAGCGTGCCGGTGCTGATGCTGACCGCGCGCGGCGACGACGTCGACCGCATCGTCGGCCTCGAACTCGGCGCCGACGACTACGTCGCCAAGCCGTGCACGCCGCGCGAGCTGGTCGCGCGGCTGCGCGCCATCCTGCGCCGGGTCGCGCCCGAGACGCGGATCGACGAGAAGCGTCCGGTCGAGATCGGGGCGCTGCGGGTGATGCCGGCCCAGCGCCAGGCGCACTGGCGCGGCGCCGCGCTGGCGCTGACCAGCTCCGAGCTCAACCTGCTCGAGCAGCTGGCGCGCCACGCCGGGCGCGCGGTGTCGAAAGAAACGCTCTCCGAGCGCGCCCTCGGGCGCAAGCTGACCCGCTACGACCGCAGCATCGACGTGCACATCAGCCATCTGCGCACCAAGCTCGGCGCGCTGCCCGACGGCCGTTCGCCGATCCAGACCGTGCGCGGCGTCGGCTACCAGCTGCTGGCCGAGCTGCGCTGAGCGCCCGTGCGATGCGGCTCTTCTGGAAGGTTCTCGCGGTTTACTTCGGCGCCTGGGTGCTGCTGACCGCGGCCATCGTCGCCGTGCTGCTGCTCGATCTGCGCACGACGTTCATCCCGCGTTCGCCGATCAGTCAGAACCCGCCCGCGGCGGTCGGCGTGCAGATCGCGGCGACCCATCTGCGCCTCGGCGACGCGCAGGCGTTTCGCGAGCTGGCCGCGGCGTGGATCCGCGGTGAGCCGCCGTTCGCGGTCGACGCCCGGGGCGAGGAGCTGCTCGGGCGCCCGGTGCCTCCGGCCACCGTGGCGCTGGCGCGATCGCTCGCAACCGAGGTCAACGCATCCATGCGCGGTGCGTCCGTCCGTCGCCTGCGCGCCGCGGATGGGCAGGACTACGTGCTGTTCTATCCCGAGGGCTACGGCCCCGCAGACCGCTCGCTGCTGCGCTGGCTGCTGCAGTGGCCGTGGCTGCTCGGGCTGTCCTCCGTGCTGGCCGGCTTGCTCCTGGCCACCGGCCTGGCGGCGACCTGGACCCGTCCGATCGTGGTGCTCCAGCGCGCATTCGATCAGCTCGCCGACGGCGGCCGCCTTCCCGCACTCGATCCGGCGATCACGAGCCGACGCGACGAGGTCGGTGACCTGGCGCGGCATTTCGCGCGCATGGCGCACACGCTCGCGCGCTCGGTCGCGGTGCAGCGTCAGCTGCTGCACGACGTATCGCACGAGCTGCGCTCGCCGCTCGCGCGGCTGACGGTCGCGGTCGAGCTGGCCCGTCGTCGGCCGGGGGAAACCGAGCTGGCGCTGCAGCGCATCGAGAAAGAGAGCGCGCGCCTCGACCGCCTGATCCGCGAGGTGCTGACCCTCGCGCGGCTCGAGAGCGACGCGGCCGCGAGTGGCGCGGAGACCGACGAGTATTTCGATCTGCTGGAGCTCCTGCGGGCGATCCACGACGACGTCGCGTTCGAGGCCGAGGCGGTGGGCGTCGAGGTGGCGCTGCAGATCCCGGCGCGCGAGGAGCTGGTGATGCGCGGCCGCGCCGAGCTGCTGCATCGCGCTGTCGAAAACGTCGTGCGCAACGCGCTCCAGCACGCCGTCGACGCGCGCCGGATCGACGTGTGCCTCGAGGAACCGCATCGGCCTGCCGGCGACGATGGCGATGCCTACGTGCGCGTGCGCATCGGCGACGACGGCCGCGGCGCGTCTGCCGAGGATCTCGACGCCTTTTTTCAGCCGTTCAGCCACGGCGCCGGCTCGGACGGCTTCGGTCTCGGTCTGGCGATCGCCAAGCGCGCCGTGACGGTGCACGGCGGCACCATCGAGGCGCGGACCCGGTCGTCGGGCGGCGTCGAGGTCGTCATCGATCTGCCCCACCGCGACGCATCCGCCGCGGTGGAGACGGTCGGTGCTCAGAGCCGCCAGCCGCCCGAGGCTTCGATGACCTGACCCGTGATCCAGCGGGCGGTGTCGGAGGTGAGGAAGGTGATGACGTCGAGTACGTCGTCGATCTGGGCCGCCCGCCCGAGCGCGGTATCCGCCTCGAGCTGTTGCCGGAAGCCGGGGTCCTCGAGCAGCGCGGCGCGGAAGTTCACCGCGACGATGCCCGGCGCGATGCCGTTGACCCGGATCCGCCGCGGTCCGAGCGCGGCCGCCCAATTCCGCACCAGTGCGTCGAGCGCCGCCTTCGACGCCGAGAAGAGGCCGAAATCGGGCGAGAAGACCTTGTCGGTCGCGGCTACGCTGAGGGCGAGG
>JBCCOR010000211.1:0-7848 GCA_039025295.1 Acidobacteriota bacterium | reverse complement strand
TTACTCGACGATGTCGGAGACGGTGCCGGCGCCGACGGTGCGGCCGCCTTCGCGGATCGCAAAGCGAACGCCCTTCTCCATCGCGATCGGCGCGATCAGCTCCACCGACAGCGCGACGTTGTCCCCGGGCATCACCATCTCCGTGCCCGCGGGCAGCTGAGATGAACCCGTCACGTCCGTCGTGCGGAAGTAGAACTGCGGACGATACCCGTTGAAGAACGGCGTGTGACGACCGCCCTCTTCCTTCGTCAGGATGTACACCTCGCCCATGAACTTCGTGTGCGGCGTGATCGAACCCGGCTTCGCAAGCACCTGGCCGCGCTCCACCTCGTCCTTCTTCGTGCCGCGAAGCAAGATGCCGACGTTGTCACCGGCCTCGCCCTGATCCAGAAGCTTGCGGAACATCTCGACGCCCGTCACCGTCGTCTTCGTCGTGTCCCGGATGCCGACGATCTCGACCTCCTCGCCGACCTTGATCACGCCGCGCTCGATACGGCCCGTCACGACCGTGCCGCGACCCTGGATCGAGAACACGTCCTCGATCGGCATCAGGTAGTCGCGGTCCACCTCGCGAACCGGCTCCGGAATCGTCGCGTCGACCGTGTCCATCAGCTCCTTGATCTTCGTGCCCCACTCGCTCGTCACGTCACCCGACTCCAGCGCCTTCAGCGCCGAACCGCGAACGATCGGAATGTTGTCGCCGTCGAACTCGTACGAGCTCAGAAGCTCGCGAAGCTCGAGCTCGACCAGCTCCAGAAGCTCTTCGTCGTCGACCATGTCGCACTTGTTCATAAACACGACCAGCTGAGGCACGCCAACCTGGCGCGCAAGCAGAATGTGCTCGCGCGTCTGCGGCATCGGACCGTCGGCCGCCGACACCACCAGGATCGCGCCGTCCATCTGCGCAGCGCCCGTGATCATGTTCTTCACGTAGTCCGCGTGGCCCGGGCAGTCGACGTGCGCGTAGTGGCGCTCCGGCGTCTCGTACTCCACGTGCGCCGTCGCGATCGTGATGCCGCGCTCGCGCTCTTCAGGCGCCTTGTCGATGTCCTCGAACGCCGTGAAATCCGCCAGACCCTGAGACGCCTGAATCCGCGTGATCGCGGCCGTCAGCGTCGTCTTGCCGTGATCGACGTGGCCGATCGTGCCGATGTTGACGTGCGGTTTCGTCCGCTCGAACTTTTCTTTCGCCATGGTGGCTCTCCTTCTCTAGCGCTCGGGCTCAGCCCGCAACCTTGGCAATGACTTCTTCGCGAACGCTCTGCGGCGCCTGCTCGTAGTTGTCGAATTGCATCGTGTAGTTGGCACGCCCCTGGGTGATGGAGCGCAGATCGGTGGCGTAGCCGAACATCTCGGACAGCGGCACCTGGGCGGTGATGACCTTGGCGCCGGCGCGGTCATCCATCTGCTGGATGCGGCCGCGGCGGCTGTTGAGATCGCCGATGACGTCGCCCATGTAGTCCTCGGGCGTGACCACCTCGACCGCCATCACCGGCTCGAGCAGCGCCGGCTTGGCGCGCTTACAAGCGTCCTGGAAGGCCATCGAACCGGCGATCTTGAAGGCGACCTCGGAGGAGTCGACGTCGTGGTAACTGCCGTCGTAGAGATCGACCTCGATGCCCGAGATCGGGAAGCCCGCGAGCGGACCGTTCTCCATCGCCTCGCGAATGCCCTCGCGCACCGGCTTGATGAACTCGCGCGGGATGGTGCCGCCGACGATCTTGTCGTTGAAGACAAAGTCGTCTTCGGAGGTTGGACGCAGAACGATCTTGGCGTGACCGAACTGACCGCGACCGCCCGACTGGCGCACGAAGCGACCCTCGCCGTTGGCCTCGGTGGTGATCGACTCGCGGTAGGCGACCTGCGGGCGACCGACCGTGGCAACGACGTTGAACTCGCGCGTCAGGCGGTCGACGATGATCTCGAGATGGAGCTCGCCCATACCGCTGATCAGCGTCTGGCCGGTGTCCTGATCGGTGTGCACGCGGAAGGTCGGATCCTCCTGCTGCAGCTTGGTCAGGGCGGTGGCGAGCTTCTCGCGGTCGGCCTTGGTCTTGGGCTCGATCGAAACCGAGATGACCGGCTCCGGGAAGGAGATCGACTCGAGGATGATCGGCGCGTCTTTGTCGCAGATCGTCGTGCCGGTGCGCACGTCCTTGAGGCCGACGGCGGCGGCGATGTCGCCGGCGCGCACTTCCTTGATCTCTTCGCGCTTGTTGGCGTGCATCTGCAGCAGACGACCGATGCGCTCCTTGCGGGTGCTGGTCGCGTTGAGCACGCTGTCGCCGGAGTTGACCGTGCCGCTGTAGACGCGGAAGTAGGCCAGCTGGCCGACGAACGGGTCGGTCATGATCTTGAAGACCAGAGCGGAGAACGGCGCGTCGTCCTTGGCCTCGCGCGTCATCGGCGTCTCGCCGTCGTCGGCGGTGCCGTCGATCGAGGGCACGTCGACCGGCGAGGGCAGGTAGGCGATGACCGCGTCGAGCAGCGGCTGCACGCCCTTGTTCTTGAACGCCGAGCCGCACATGACCGGCTGCGCCGCGCCGCTGAGGGTTGCGGCGCGCAGCCCGGCAACCAGCTCGTCTTCGGTGACTTCCTCACCGCCGAGGTACTTTTCGAGCAGCTCGTCGTTGGTCTCGGCGATCGCCTCGACCATCTTCTCGCGCCACGACAGGGCTTCGTCCATCAGGTCGGCCGGGATGTCGACCTCTTCATAGGTCAGGCCCTGCTTGTCGGCCGAGTAGTCGAGGCCCTTCATCTTGACCAGGTCGATGATGCCGCGCAGATCCGACTCGGCGCCCCAGGGCAGCTGGATGACCACCGGGCTGGCGTTGAGGCGCGACTTCATCATGTCGACGCAGCGCTCGAAGTTGGCGCCGACGCGGTCCATCTTGTTGACGAACGCGATGCGCGGCACCTTGTACTTGTTGGCCTGGCGCCAGACCGTCTCGGACTGCGGTTCGACGCCAGCGACGGCGTCGAAGACCGCGACCGCGCCGTCGAGCACGCGCAGCGAGCGCTCCACCTCGGCGGTGAAGTCGACGTGGCCGGGCGTGTCGATGATGTTGACGCGATGGTCGTTCCAGCTGCAGGTGGTGGCGGCCGACGTGATCGTGATGCCGCGCTCCTGCTCCTGCTCCATCCAGTCCATCGTGGCAGCGCCGTCGTGGACCTCGCCGATCTTGTAGTTGATGCCCGTGTAAAAGAGGATGCGCTCCGTCGTGGTGGTCTTACCGGCGTCGATGTGCGCCATGATGCCGATGTTGCGCGTCTTTTCGAGCGGGACTTTGCGTGCCATGGATTTCAGAGCTCCGGGGTGGAAGGTCTGTGTGTCCGACTACCAGCGGTAGTGGGAGAACGCCTTGTTGGCCTCGGCCATGCGATGGGTGTCGTCTTTCTTCTTGATGGCACCGCCGCGGTTCTCGGCGGCGTCCATCAGCTCGTTCGCCAGGCGCAGCTTCATGGTCTTCTCGCCGCGCGACTTGGCGCTGTTGATCAGCCAGCGCATCGAGAGCGCGAGCCGGCGCGAGGGACGAACCTCGATCGGCACCTGGTAGGTCGAGCCGCCGACGCGGCGCGACTTGACCTCGACCGCGGGCTTGCAGTTGTCGACCGCCTTCTTGAAGACCTTCATCGGATCGTTGTCTTCGGCGTCGTCCATGCGATCGCGGATGACGTCGAGCGCTTGGTACAGGATGCGCTCGGCGGTCGACTTCTTGCCATCGCGCATGAGCACGTTGACGAACTTGGTCAGCAGCTGCGAGTTGTACAGCGGATCGGGCAGGATTTGCCGCTTGGGGACTTCACGCCGTCGGGGCATCGATCGATTCCTTGAAGCTGGTCAGCAAAAGAGGTCGGAAGAAGCGGCGACGATCAGGCCTTGGGCCGCTTGGTGCCGTATTTCGAACGACCGCGGCGACGACCGTCGACGCCGACGGCGTCGAGGGTGCCGCGGATGACGTGGTAGCGCACACCCGGCAGATCCTTCACACGACCGCCGCGAATGAGGACGATCGAGTGCTCCTGCAGGTTGTGGCCGACACCCGGGATGTAGGTGGTGACTTCGATGCCGTTGGTGAGGCGCACACGGGCGACCTTGCGCAGGGCCGAGTTCGGCTTCTTGGGCGTCTGCGTGTACACGCGAACGCACACGCCGCGCTTCTGCGGCGATGCCTGGAGCGCGGGGCTCTTGGTCTTCGCGATCTGGCGCTCGCGTCCTTTGCGCACCAACTGATTGATCGTCGGCATCCGAACGTTCTCCGGCGGCGGACGCGCGTGGGCGTGCGCCGACTTTCGTCATGGTGAGCGGCCTCGGGCTGGGACGAGTGCGGACGGCATGAAGCCGCCGACGCCCGCAGGCCTGAATTCCGGTCGTGTGTTGCTGCTGCGATTCGCGGCCGTGCGCCGCGCCGTTGGCGCGATGCAGGGTGCGAATCGTGATGGAGCGGTCGCTCCGCAGACTCGACTATCCCGACGACGCAGGCCGTCGCTGGCCGGTATCGACCACAACGTGCCGCGACTTCGGGGAGAAGCGTGGCGATCTGGAAGGCTGGATGGGTTCCGTCGTAGGAGGCCATCATCGAGGCACCGCCGGGGTGCGAGCGCCGTCGTAGAGGTGGGGGACGACGCCTCGACTGAACCAACCAGAGACTCTCGCCTCGGGGACGAGGACTGTAGCACAGGTAACCGCGTCGCCGTCAAGTCCTCCGGCGCGAGGCCCGGGCGGACGCGCGGCGCACGGGCAGCGCGCGCGGCGAGATCGCGCCGAAACGCAGCGAGGGACGTCCATCGCTGGACGCCCCTCGGCTGCGCCGGCCAGCCGGGTCACCCCGGCGGCCGGCGAACGTTTCGTCGTTCGATCAGCTGGCTTCGGCCGGCGCCGTCGGCGCGACCGCGCGCGGCATCGTCCGGATGTCGGCCTCTTCGCCGAAGTCGAAGAGGTTGTCGTCGCCGTCATAGGCCGCGTAGATCTCTTCTTCCATGTGGAAGTCGTGATAGTGCTCGAGGCCCGTGCCGGCCGGGATCAGGCGGCCGACGATGACATTTTCCTTCAGACCGCGCAGGTAGTCGACCTTGCCGCTGATCGCGGCTTCGGTCAACACGCGCGTGGTCTCCTGGAACGACGCCGCCGAGATGAACGAGTTGGTCGAGAGCGACGCCTTGGTGATGCCGAGCAGCAGCGGACGTCCGATCGCCGGACGACCACCCGCCTGGATCACGCGATCGTTCTCTTCCAAGAAGCGGAAGCGGTCGACCTGCTCGTCGATCAGGAAGTTGGTGTCGCCGACCTCCTCGATCTTCACCGAGCGCATCATCTGGCGGACGATGACCTCGATGTGCTTGTCGTTGATCGCCACCGACTGCGAGCGGTAGACCTCCTGGATCTTGTTGGTCAGGTAGCGCTGGAGCTCCTTCTCGCCGAGCACCTGGAGGACATCGTGCGGGTTGATCGGGCCGTCGATCAGCGGCTCGCCCGCGGCGACGCGCTCGCCGTCCTGGACGTTGACGTGGATGTAGCGCGGCACCAGGTACTCGCGCACCTCGTTGTCGTCGCTCTCCACGATCACCTTGCGCATGCCCTTGTGGATGTCGCCCAGGCGGACGACGCCATCGATCTCGGAGATGATCGCGGGCTCCTTGGGCGAGCGCGCCTCGAAAAGCTCGACGACGCGCGGCAGACCGCCGGTGATGTCCTTGGTCTTCGTGGTCTCACGCGGGATCTTGACCAGCGTGTCGCCCGGATGGACCTTGTCGCCATCGCGCACCACGAGATGCGAGCCGGCCGGCAGCAGATAGCGCTTCTCGCTGCCGTCCTTGGCGTGGATGACGATCGCCGGCGCGCGCTTCTCGTTCTGCGACGCCTCGACGATGATCCGCGAACTCAGGCCGGTGACCTTGTCGGTCTCCTCGCGCAGGTTCTCGCCCTCGACGATGTCCTGGTACGCCGCCTTGCCGCCGATCTCCGAAAGGATCACGGAGGTGAAGGGGTCCCACTCGACGAGATCGGTCTCCGGACCGACCTCGGCGCCTTCGCGCACGTGCAGCTGCGAACCGTAGGTGAGCGGATAGCGCTCCTTCTCGCGGCCCTTGTCGTCGACCAGCACCAGCTTGCCGTTGCGGTTGACAACGACCAGCTTGCCGTCGACGCTCTCGACCGTCGACACGTTGATGAACCTCACCGTGCCGCCGTTCTTCGAGGTGTGGCGCGACTGCTCCGACACGCGGCTGGCGGTACCACCGTAGTGGAACGTCCGCATGGTCAGCTGCGTGCCCGGCTCGCCGATCGACTGCGCCGCGATCACGCCGACCGCCTCGCCGATGTCAACGGCGCGGCCGGTGGCCAGGTTGCGGCCGTAGCACAGCACGCACACGCCGCGGCGCGACTCGCAGGTCAGCACCGAGCGGATCTTGACCCGCTCGATGCCGGCGCTCTGGATCTGGTTGGCGAGCGTCTCGGTGATCTCCTCGGTGAGGCCGCAGATCATCTCGCCCGTCATCGGGTCGTAGATCTCTTCCTGGCTGACGCGGCCGACGATGCGATCGCGCAGCGGCTCGAGGACGTCGCCGCCCTCCATGATCGCCGTGACGAAGATGCCGTCGATCGTGCCGCAGTCTTCCTCGTTGACGATCACGTCCTGCGCGACGTCGACCAGGCGACGCGTGAGGTAGCCCGAGTCGGCGGTCTTGAGCGCCGTATCGGCCAGACCCTTGCGCGCGCCGTGGGTCGAGATGAAGTACTGCAGCACGGTCAGGCCTTCGCGGAAGTTGGCCGTGATCGGCGTCTCGATGACCTCACCCGACGGCTTCGACATCAGGCCGCGCATGCCGGCCAGCTGGCGCACCTGCTCGCGCGAGCCGCGCGCGCCGCTGTCGGCCATCATCTTGATCGGGTTGAACTCGTCGCGCGTGACCTCCATGCGCTTCATCTCCGCGAACATCTCCTCGGAGACGCTCTCGGTGACGCGGTGCCAGATGTCGATGATCTTGTTCTTGCGCTCGCCGGCGGTGATGACGCCCGCGGTGCGCTGCTTCTCGATCTCGATCACCTCGAGGCGCGCGTCGTCGATCAGCTTCGGCTTGGCCTCGGGCACGACCATGTCGTCGACGCCGATCGAGACGCCGGCCTTGGTCGCGTAGTAGAAGCTGGTCGCCTTCATCTCGTCGAGCATGTCGACCGTGGCGTCGTTGCCGTAGCGGATGAAGCAGAAGGTCACCAGATCCTGCAGGCCGCGCTTCTTGAGCAGGCCGTTGATGAACGGCATGTTCTCGGGCAGATGCATGTTGAGGATCACGCGGCCGACGGTGGTGTCGACGAGCGTGTTCTCGCAGTGCTCGACCTCGGCGTGCACGATGTCCTGGTTGTTGGTCTGCTTGGCCAGGTCGATGTACTCGCCGCTGTAGCGCAGCTTGATCGCGGTGTGGGTCTCGACGTCGCCCATGTGATGCGCGAGCACCACGCTGTCGACGTCGTGGAAGACCCGGCCCTCGCCGTGCGCACCCGTCTTCTCGAGCGTCAGGTAGTAGCCGCCGAGGACGAGATCCTGACTCGGCACCGCCAGTGGACGGCCGTGGGCCGGGCTGAGCAGGTTGTTGGCCGAGAGCATCAGCACCTTCGACTCGATCTGCGCCTTGGGCGACAGCGGCACGTGCACCGCCATCTGGTCGCCGTCGAAGTCGGCGTTGAAGGCGGCGCAGACCAGCGGATGGATCTGGATCGCCTTGCCCTCGATCAGGGTCGGCTGGAAGGCCTGGATGCCGAGACGGTGCAGGGTGGGCGCGCGGTTGAGCAGCACGGGGTGATCCTGAATGACATCTTCGAGGGCATCCCACACCGCGTCCTCCTCGCGC
>JBCCOR010000210.1:0-7877 GCA_039025295.1 Acidobacteriota bacterium | reverse complement strand
ATCGCCGACAGCAGCCGCGAGCGTGGCAACTTCCGCGGCGTGGCGCCCGGCGTCGACCTGGTGTCGGTGCGCGCGTTCGGCGCCGACGGCAGCTCGACCTACGCCGACGTGATCCGCGGCCTCGACTGGGTGCTGGCCAACAAGCACCACTACGACATCCGGGTCGCCAACCTGTCGTTCAGCGCCGCGGTGCTGGCCAACTACTGGCGCGATCCGCTCAACCAGGCGGTCATGCGCCTGTGGCAGGCCGGCATCGTCGTCGTCACCTCGGCGGGCAACATGGGACCGGATCCGTTCACGGTCGGCGCGCCGGGCAACGTGCCCTACGTCGTCACGGTCGGCGCGATGGACGACAACCGCACGCCGAGCGATCTGAGCGACGACACGATGCCGTCATTCTCGGCTTCGGGCCCGACGCCGGAGGCGTTCATCAAGCCCGAGGTGCTGGCGCCGGGCGTCGGCATCATCGGCCTGCTGCCGCCGAACAGCCAGATCGGCGCCAACAACCCCAATCTCTTCGTGCGCAACCGCTACGCCCGCATCTCCGGCACCTCGCAGGCAACAGCGGTCACGACCGGCGTGGTCGCGCTGATGCTCCAACTGGAGCCGTGGCTGAGCCCTGACGACGTCAAGTGCCGCCTGATCGCCACCAGCCGCCCTGCGGTCAACGCCGACGGCTCGCCGGCCTTCAGCATCTTCCGCCAGGGCGCGGGCCTGATCGACGGTCTCTTCGCCGCGCTCGACCACACCCGCGGCTGCGCCAACACCGGCATGGACATCGCCGCCGATCTCGCCGACATCGAGCACTACGCCGGCCCGGCGCGCGACGACCTCAACCAGCGGATCATCCTGCCCGACGACACGCGCTTCGACTGGGGCGGCGAGCCGATTCTCGACCAGGGCGTGTGGACCGATCTCGACATCTGGGTCGATCTCGACATCTGGGTCGATCTCGACATCTGGGTCGATCTCGACATCTGGGTCGATCTCGACATCTGGGTCGATCTCGACATCTGGGTCGACAACACGTCCGATCTCTTGCCGGCAGCGATCTCGGTCGCGCCGCTCGATCCGCTCTCGGGCAATCCCCTCAACTGAGCCTCCGGCGCGCCCTGCGCGCATCGGTCCACGCTCCCGTGCCGCCTGCAGCGGCCGGGGGCGTTTTTCGTTGGGGCGGCCCGATGCGCGCCAGCCGCCACAAGCGCAATTTGCCAAGTAACGATCTTTCTCTATTATTGGATCAATAAAGTTCGATGATTACTGTTTTCAGAACCTTCACTGCGCTGGGATGCGTGCGCTCTCTGTGGATTTTTGGCTGATGGCAAGACGGGTTCGGACGCTGTCCGAGCGATCGCGCGTCGGATAACGACCCTCTGAGGTGGGAGGTACGGTGCATGTCGTGGAAGAAAACGATGATGACGACCGCACGCAGCCTGGTGGCGCGTGCCGATTCGATCGGCAGGGCTGTCTGGCTCTGCGCAGCGTGGTGTTTGATCACGCTGCCCGCTGCGCACAGCGCCGCGCAGGCCAGCGACGCACCGAATCGCGTCGAACCGCGCTGGATTCTCTGCGGCCATCAGCAGACCGCGCTGCGCGCAGCCGTCGCACGCGCGGGGGGCACAATCAGCCACGATTTGTCGATCCTCGACGGCGTCGCCGCGCAGCTTTCTCGCGATGCGGTGGACGCGCTGCGCGCCCAGGGCGTGGCGACCTGCGCGGTGCCGGACCGCGCGGTCCACGCGACCGTCGAACCGGATGACGCCGCCGAATCGGGGCACGCGGTCGATGTGCGGGACAAACCCGCGCTCACCCGCACCGCGCACAACGGCATCATCGCGGTGGATGCGCTGCATGCCAGCGGCATCCGCGGCCGCGGTGTCACCGTCGCGGTCGTCGACACGGGGCTGTGGCCGGCGCTGGAGTTGACCTACACCGCGTCGGCACGCCGGCGCCTGCTGGCGCAATACGACGCCCTCACCGATCACGTTGTGGCCTCGGGTCACGACGCGGCCGTCCACAGCGATGCCAACGGACACGGCACGCACGTCACCAGCGTGCTGCTCAACAGCTGGCGGCGACTGAACGGCACCTTTGTCGGCATGGCGCCCGATGCGGATTTGGTCTCCGTGCGCGCCTTCGACGCCGACGGCAACTCGACCTACGCCGACGTGCTGCGCGGCCTGAGCTGGATCCTCGACCATCACGCGACGTACGGCATTCGGGTGGTGAACCTCTCGTTCAGCGCGAAGGTCATCAGCCACTACTGGGACGATCCGCTCAATCGCGCGGTGATGCGGCTGTGGCAGGCCGGCCTGGTGGTGGTCACGTCAGCGGGCAACCAGGGCCCCGATCCGTTCAGCATCGGCGTCCCGGGCAACGTCCCCTACGTGATCACCGTGGGTGCCGTCGATCTCGGCGCCGATCGCCATCGAGACAACGATGATGCGATCGCCCTGTTTTCGGCCGCAGGACCGACCGTCGAAGCCTTCGTCAAGCCCGATCTGGTGGCGCCGGGCACCGACATGCTCGGCCTGCTGCCGCGCAACAGTCAGCTCGCCGAACAGTTCCCAGACCTGTACGTCAGCTGGCGGTACGCGCGCCTGTCGGGCACCTCCCAAGCCACCGCCGTGATCAGCGGCATCGCCGCGCTGATCTTGCAGATGCATCCCGCGCTCACGCCGGACGCGCTCAAATGCCATCTGCTCGCAGGCGCGCGCCCGCTGATCGATCCGGCCGGTGAGCCCGCGGCGAGCCTGTTTCGCCAGGGCGCCGGGCTGGTGAACGCCGCACGCGCGGCGTTCGATGCGCCGCCGCGCTGCGCGCATCTCGCCCTCGACGTCGCGGCGGACCTCGACGGATCCGCGCACCGCCGGGGCCCGGCGCGAGACTGGCTGGCGTCGAACGATGCGTGGCTGATCGTGCCGGACGATCAGCGCTTCGATTGGGATGGCATCCCGCAGATGCGCTGGGGCGCGTGGACGGCTCTCGACAGCTGGGTCGATCTCGACATCTGGATCGATCTCGACATCTGGGTCGATCTCGACATCTGGGTCGATCTCGACATCTGGGTCGATCTCGACATCTGGGTCGACGACGTCACCATCGTACAGCCGTCGCGCATCTCGATCGCGCCGCTCGATCCGGACTCGGGCATGCCGCTGATCCTTCGCCGCTAGACGCCGAAGGATCTCGCGCACGGCGCTGAAGGTGCAACACCGTTCGTAAGCCATCGACCGTAGTCTGAGATGATCGAGATGATCATGTTGGTACGACGTGCGCTCCACCCGTTTCATCGTCGTCCGGCGCCCTGGGGCCGCAGCGGTCGACCTCGGACGCCCGTGGACCGCATGCCGATCGGACGCCTGCTGTGCCTCTGGGCCTGCGCGCTCGTCGGCGGGCTCGGCTGGACGGGCTCGGTCGACGCGCAAGACGAGTGGCTGCGCGTCAATCAGGTGCCGATCAATCAGCGGACCGCGGCCGGCGTCCACGCGATCGCGCAAGACGACGTGGGCTATCTGTGGTTCGGCACCCAGAACGGACTCTATGCCTACGACGGCTACGCGTTCACCACCTACCGCGCCGATCCGAACGATGAGACCAGCCTGAGTCACGACTACGTCCGGTGTCTGCTGCACGACGCAGCCGGCAGCCTGTGGATCGGCACCGAAGCCGGCGGTCTGAACCACTGGCAGCGCGAAACCGATCGGTTCACCGCCTACCGCCACGACCCCCAAGACCCGACCAGCCTGCCGAGCGATCAGGTGCGCGCCCTGCTGCGCGACCGCAGCGGTCTGCTGTGGATCGGCACCCACCGCGGCCTTGTTCGCTTCGATCCCGCGGACGGCGCGATGACGCGGATTCCCAACCGCATCGGCGGCGATGCGGGCGATCCCAGCAGCGACGCCATCCTGTCGCTGCTGCAAGATCGCCGCGGGCGCATTTGGGTCGGCACGCGCAGCGGCCTCGGTCGACTGGCGGCGCGCGACCGAACGATCGAGCTCATCGCCCACGTTGCCGCCGCGTCCGGCACCGAACCGGACGCAGCCACTGTCCGGCAAATCCCCGCGCTGCTCGAAGACCGCCACGGCGATCTTTGGATCGGCACCGACCAAGGCCTGCTGCGCATGCGCGCCGGGACGGACACCTTCGAACGTCTGCAGGACGACACCCACGTTCCCGCGCTGCACCAGGCGCACGTGCGTAGCCTGGTGCAGCGCGAAAACGAAGACGACATCTGGGTCGCGACCCAGCAGGGACTGTTCCGCGTCGACCCGACCACCGAGGTGATTGGGCGCTACGCGGCGGCGCCGGATCGCGACGACGGTCTGCCGGTCGATTCCCTCCTGACCCTGCAGCGCGGACGCGACGACAGCATCTGGATCGGCAGCCTCGGTGCCAGCGCCCAGCACTGGGATCCCACCGTTCAGCTCTTCCCCTACGTCAGCCAGATCGATCTCGACGATCGCTCGACCATCCGACTCGACGAGACCTTCGCCCTGGCGTTCGCCCAGCCGACGCCTAACATCATCTGGATCGGCACGCTCGGCGCCGGGCTCGTGCGCTGGGACCGCAGCCAGGACGGCGACCGCAGCACCCGCGTTTTCCGTCACGATCCCGACGATCCGACCAGCCTGAGCGACGACCGCATCACCAGCCTGCTCCACGGGCGCGACGGCACGCTGTGGATCGGCACGCTGCGCGGCGGCCTCAACCGCATCGCCGCCAGCGACGCCGACGACGGCGGCACGCCGCGCTTCGTCCAGCACCGCAGCGATCCGTCGCGCGACGATCGTCTGCAGAGCAACGGCATTTCCCATCTGCTCGAAGACCGCAATGGCACGGTGTGGATCGGCACCGTGGGCGGCGGCCTGAGCCGCTGGCATCCCGAGACCGAGAGCTTCATCACCTACCGCCATCAGGGCGGCGATCCGGCCGTCGGCCTGAGCAGCGACCGCATCGCCGCGCTCGCCGAAGACACGCGCGGCTGGCTGTGGATCGCCACCCGCAACGACGGCCTCAACGCGCTCGATCCGTCGACCGGCCAGATCCTCACCTTCCGCGAGCGACCGGGCAAGACCGACAGCCTGAGCAACAACACGCTGCGCAGCCTGCACGTCGACCGCGACGGCCAGCTGTGGATCGGCCACAAGGGCAGCGGCCTGTCGAAGCTGATGCGCTTCGAACCGTCGCGCGGTCACGCCGCCTTCGCGCGCTTCGGGGTCAACGACGGCCTGCCCGGCAGCGTGGTGTACGGCATCCAATCCGATCTGCGCACGGGCGATCTCTGGCTGGCGACCAATGCGGGCCTGTCACGGCGCGCACCGGCACACAGCACCTACCGCAACTACGGCCCGGAGCACGGCCTGCAGGGCATCGACTT
Organism: Acidobacteriota bacterium; assembly: GCA_039025295.1. Taxonomy (GTDB): domain Bacteria; phylum Acidobacteriota; class Thermoanaerobaculia; order Multivoradales; family J023; genus JBCCOR01. Next base: position 2,497 of record JBCCOR010000210.1, on the reverse strand, counting down.
CAACGAGGGGGCGCATCATCGCAGCCCCGACGGCACGCTCTTCTTCGGTGGCGTCAACGGCTTCAACGTCTTCGATCCGGGCGCGATCGCGCTCGAGCGCGCGCCGCCGCCGCTGGTGCTGACCCGGTTCACGATCGACGATCGGCCGGTACAGCTCGATCCGACCCTGCGCGCGCTGGCCGCGCCGCTGACGCTCGATCACACGGTCAACGGTTTCTCGGCAACCTTCGCCGCGCTCGACTTCACGGCGCCCGAGCGCACGCGCTACACCTATCGACTCGACGGCTTCGAGAGCGACTGGCGCGCGCTCGGTCCGCTGCGCATCGCCACCTACACCAACCTCGATCCGGGCAACTACACGCTGGAGGTGCGTGCGCGCAACGGCGACGGCGTGTGGAGCGATCCGCCGCTGGTGCTGCCGATCACCGTGGTGCCAGCACCGTGGCAGACCTGGTGGGCCTACACCGCCTACGCGCTGCTCGGCGCCGTGCTGCTGGCGGGCAGCGTGCGCCTGCGTCTGCGTCAGCTGCGGCGCTACAGCGCACGCCTCGAGGGCCAGGTACGGGCGCGCACCGCGCAGCTCTCCGACGCGGTCGAGCGGCTGCGCATCTCCCCCCAGCAGGCGCCCGACGCCCGCAACCGCGCGGTCGAGGCACAGGAAGAGGCCGAGGTCCAGCGCAAGAAGGCGATGGCCGCCAACCGCGCCAAGACCTCGTTCCTGTCGAACATGAGCCACGAGCTGCGCACGCCGCTCAACGCGGTCATCGGCTTCTCGCAGATCATGGCCCGCGACGACAACCTGCCCGGGCGCCATCGCACCCATCTCGAAACCGTGCTGCGCAGCGGCGAACATCTGCTCGGGCTGATCAACGACGTGCTCTCGCTGTCGAAGATCGAAGCCGGCAAAACCACCTTCGACGCCCGTCCCTTCGATCTCACGCGCCTGCTCGACGACATCGCGATGATCAGCCGCAGCCGCATCGACCATCCCGATCTGGCGCTGCGGGTCGAGAGCGATCCGGCGCTGCCGCGCGCCGTCCGCGGCGATGCCGGCAAGCTGCGCCAGGTGCTGATCAACCTGATCAACAACGCGATCAAATTCACCCAGAAAGGACGCGTGACGCTGCGCGCGCAGACCGACGAGGCCGACGATCAGGTGCGGTTCGCGGTCGGAGACACCGGCGTCGGCATGACGCCGGCGGAGCTCGCCGCTCTGTTCAAGCCGTTCGTTCAGACCCAGAGCGGCCGCGAGGCGCGCGAAGGTACGGGCCTCGGTCTGAGCATCAGCCGCGGCTTCGTGCGCGCCATGGGCGGCGAGCTGCAGGTCGAGAGCACGGTCGACGTCGGCACCACCTTTCACTTCATCGTGCCGCTGCCCGAGGCGCCCGAGCTGCCGACGGCAGCGCGCCGAACGCGCGTGCGTCATCTCGCCTCGGATCAGACGCCGCCGCGGGTGCTGGTGGCTGACGACGCCCCCGACAGCCGCAACCTGCTCGCCACGCTGATGGGCGACGTCGGCTGCGCGGTGCGCGAAGCCGGCGACGGCGACGCCACGCTCGACGTCTGGCGCAGCTGGCAGCCCGAGCTGATCTGGCTCGACATGCGCATGCCCAAGCGCGACGGTTTCGCCGTGATCGACGCGATCCGCGCGGCCGAGGCCGAGGCCGAGAGCGACGACGTGGGCACGCCGGTGGTGATCATCGCGCTCACCGCCAGCGCCCTGGCCGACGACCACGAGGCCATTCGCAGGACGCGCTGCAACGATCTGCTCGCCAAACCGTTCGACGCCGAGGATACGTATGCCCTGATGGCGGAACATCTCGGCGTGCGCTTCGTCTACGATGACGCGCCCGCCGATCCCGGCGGCGCTATCCGTCTGGCGACCGCCCCGATCGCGCACGAGCCGGCGCGCAGCGCGGTGCGCAGCGATCGCGAAGTCACACAAAGCGGTAAACTATCGCTGGTTCCCGCCCGCCTCAGTCTGCTGCCCATCGACTGGCTCGAAGCCCTGCGCCGCGCGCTGGACATGGGCGACGATCAGGCAGCCGAAGAGGTGATCATCAACATCGAACGCCAAGACCCGACGCTGGCACGGGCGCTGCGCGGCACGATTCGCAGCTACCGCATCGAGGGCCTGCTGAACGCCTTGGAAGAGGCCGTGCAATCATGAATCGGGACGAAGCTGGCGACATCCTGGTGGTCGATGACCATCCGGACAATCTCGATCTGCTGGCCGGCATTCTGCGGCCGCAGGGCTACCGCGTGCGCTGGGCGAACGGCGGCAAGCGCGGCATTCGCGTCGCCGAGGCGCATCCGCCCGATCTGCTGCTGCTCGACATCATGATGCCGGATCTCAACGGCTACGACGTCTGCCGGCGCCTGAAGGCGAACGCCGAGACCGCGCATCTGCCGATCATCTTCCTCAGCGCGCTCGACGACATGCCCGACAAGATCAAGGCCTTCCAGGCCGGCGGGGTCGACTACATCACCAAGCCGT
>JBCCOR010000209.1:0-7884 GCA_039025295.1 Acidobacteriota bacterium | reverse complement strand
CGCGGAACCGCTCCTCGAAAGAGCTCTCACCATTCTTGAAAATACGCTCGGACCCGAGCATCCCATCGTCGCCAATACGCTCAACAACCAGGCCAGCCTCTACCATGATCAGGGCCGACTGGACGACGCGGAACCGCTCCTCGAAAGAGCCCTCACCATTCTTGAAAACGCGCTCGGACCGGAGCATCCCGTCGCCGCCAACATGCTCAGCAATCAAGCCAGCTTATACAACGACCAAGGCCGGCTGGACGATGCGGAAATACGCTTCAAAAAAGCCCTTGAGATCTTTGAACAGGCTCTCGGCCCCGAACATCCAAAGACGGTAACCGTACGCAACAATCTCCAGCGACTCCACGATCAGAAACTGGAAGCTTGAGGAATCGCCGCTAATTCACCTCTTCATCCGGTTCGTACCGCATCCGAAAAAACGCATCCGCCGCCGCCGCCGGCTCCCCGACGAGATCGCGCAGCGCGCCGTCCTCCCCGGCCCAGTCGGGCGGCAGATGCGACGCGTACGGGCGGCGCAAGAAGCGCTGATCGAAGAGCGCGATCACGCCGATATCCTCCGGCGACCGAATTAGCCGACCCGCCGCCTGGACGACGCGCGTCATGCCCGGCACGACGAACGCGTATTCGAAGCCTTTGTCGAAGCGCTCGTCGTAGTAGCGCTTGAGGAGCTCCTGCTCGAGTGACACGGCCGGCAGGCACGGTCCGACGACCGCCACCGCCTGCAGCATGTCGCCGGGGTAGTCGACGCCCTCGGCGAACACGCCGCCCGCGACGGCCAGGAGCAAAATGTCGCGCATGAGCGCGGAGCGCAGCGTTTCGAGGATCGCCTCGCGCTGGGCGTCGCCGTCGCTGCGGCTCTGGGTCAGCACCCGCTTCTGACGGCAATCGAGCCGCGCCGCGACCTCGGCCAGGAAGCGGTAGCTCGGGAAGAGCGCCAGGCAGTTGCCCGGCACCGCATCGGCGAAGTCGGCCAGGCGCTCGGCGATCTTCGGGTAGTTGCGCGGACGCTCGCGCCACGTCGTTTGCACGCTGCGGTCGATCACCACCCGGCGGTTCTCAGCCGGGAACGGACTCGCCACGCGCAGATGATCCGTGCGCGACGCGTCGAAGCCGAGCAGATCGCGGTAGAACGCGACCGGTGAGAGCGTGGCCGACAGGCCGATCACGCTGTGGCAGCGGTTGATCACCGCGCCCAAGAAACGGCTCGGGTCCTTGCACAGGAGCCGCAGGCGGACCTCGTCGCCGTCGCGCTCGACGAAGGAACTGAACGCGGGATCTTTCGACACGACCACGACGTTCAAGAAGCGCAGCGTGCCGAAGTAGAGCTCGACGAACGGATCGTCGGCGGTCAGCGAGCCGCTCGAGCGACGCTGCTCGAGATAGTCGATGAACGCGCGATCGAGGCGCGCGCGCAGGGTCCACAGATCGTCCTCGGGCGGACGCTGCTCGATCGCCCACTGCGTGGCGGCCGGATCGTCGCGACGGCCGCCGGCGTCCCAGCCGCCGCCGCGGCCCGACGACGGCGCGACCCGCACGATCTCGCGCGACGGCGACGGATTCCACACGTCGGCGATCGCGGCGTCGACCGGCGTTTCGTCGAAGAGGCCGCCGCCCGTCTCGACGCCGTCGCCCCACGGATCGTCCGCCGGATCGGGATCGAAGAGCGACGACTGGCGCGCGGCGCGGTGGGCGCGGCCGTACAAGCCCGCCTCGCCGCCCGGCGGCGCGACCGCGAGGGCGGCGTCTTCGATGACGCGCGCCAGCGCGCGGCACACGCGCGCCGCCGTTGCCGCCTCGACCGACGGCACCAGGTCGAGCGACTCGGCCGCCTGATGCGCGTCTTTCGCCGACAGCGTCGGGCTGTAGTAGCCGCGGCCGCGGCCGACCAGGTTGTGGATCTCGTCGACCACCAGCACGACGTCGCCGAGATCGGCGTCGCGGCCGAACGCGCCGAGCGAGACGTAGGGATCGAACGCGTAGTTGTAGTCGCACACGACCACCTGCGCGCGCCCCTCGAGATCGAGGCTGACCTCGAACGGACACACCTGCGCGCCGACCGCGGCGCGGTAGATCATGTCGGGCAGGAGCGTCGGATGCTGCGCCGCGAGCTGGTCGGAGAGGCGCGTTTCCTGCATCTTGAGGTAGTAATCGCGGGCGTAGACGCAGTAGTCCTCGTGGCAGATCACCTGATCGTTGGCGCACATCTTCCGCTTGGCGCGCAGGCGCAGGCTCGAGAACACGCCGGCGTCGTTGAGCCGGGTCAAAACCTCGGCCGCAAGCTCCTGCTGCAGGGTCTTGGCGGTCAGCACATAGACGCGCTTGTCGTGCGCGAGCGCGTGGCGCACGGCCGGCCACAGGGCCGCGGCGGTCTTGCCGATGCCGGTCGGCGCCTCGACCAAGACGTGCTCGCGCGCCGCCAGCGCCGCCTCGACGCGTTCGATCACGCCGTCCTGGCCGGGACGCATCGTCGGATGCGGGAAGGTGAGGGTCTCGGCGGCGTCGACGCGCGCATCGCGCGCCGCGGCGTCGACCTGCCAGGCGCGGATCAGCTCGTTCAAGCGACGCCGGACGCCCGCGCCGACCGCACGCGGACGCACGTCGACCGCGTGGCGCTCGATCGCGTCGGTGCCGATCTCGATCAGAATCAACTCGCCGCGCAGCGGCGCAGCGGCATCGGACGACGTCGGCGCGTCCGGATCGGCTGCGGCGTCCGGAGCAGTGACCGTATCGGATTCGTCGTCGGCGTCGACGCCGAGCGCGTCGAGGGCGTCGGCGACGTCCTCGGCCCAGGGCAGATCGGCGGCCTGCGAGCGGCGCGGCGCGGATGCGGCGCCGTCGACCGGGGCGTCGGCGGCCATCAGGCGATCGAGCAGCCAGACGTAGAGCTCGACCTGACGCTGGTAGAGCGCGCGCGTCGGCGGCGGCAGCGCGACGCCGCGGCGCACCGACTTGATCTCCTCGACCACCAGCGTGCCGTCGGCCGCGCGCCGCAGGCCGTCGCAGCGGCCGAAGACGGTGACCGTCCAGCCGCGGTGCTCGAAGGTGTGGCGCAGCACGACCTCGCGCCGGTAGGTCGGATCCTCGGCCAGCGCCTGCTCCTGGTAGCGGCTGTGGATCGCCTGGCCGAGCCACAGGCGTTCGTAGCCGCCGCGGTTGGCGAAGCCGAGGCTGCGCCGCAGCTGCGCGTCGAGCAGATCGGCGACGGCCAGGGTCAGGGTTTTCGCATCGGCGTCGAAGCGGGGCGCCATGGATCGCAGTCTATCCGCCGACGCTGCCCGCTGCATCGCTGCAGCCGTTCGCTGCACGGGACATGGCGCCGACCGCGGTGCGCCATACCCAGCGCTAGCGTGGCCACGCTATGAACCACGACAACCTGCCTCACGCCCGCGCGCGCGCCACGCACGCGCTTCCTCTCCTGCTTCTGCTCACCCTCGCGACCGCCGCGATCGCCCAGCCAGACGACGCGAACGATGGCGACGCCGACGCGCCCGCGACCTCGGTGACGCAGTCGATCACTGTCACCACCACCCTGCCCGAACTCGCCCCGACCGAGCTTCTCGACGCCGACGCCCTCGCCGCCGACGCGCCGGTCGACCTCGGCGGCGCGCTGCGCCGCATCGACGGCACGGCCGCCGTCCGCCGCGGTCCGATCAACCTCGAGCCGTCGGTGCGCGGCCTGCAGGAAACCCAGGTCGCGCTCTTCGTCGACGGCACGCGCACCTTCGCCGCCGGCCCCGCGCGCATGGACGCCGGCCTCAGCCACGTGCATCCCGACGCGGTCGCGCAGCTGCAGGTCGTCAAGGGCCCCTACGCCCTCACCTGGGGCGCCGGCGCGCTCAGCGCGGTGCGGGTCGACACGGTCGATCTCGCGACCCGCAGCGACGCCGGCTTCGGCGGAACCCTCGACGGCAGCTTCCGCGAGAACGGCGATCAGCTCGACGGCTACGCCGACGCCCGCCTCGCGCGCGAGCGCGTCTGGGGCGTCGTGAGCGTCGGCCACCGCACGGGCGACGACGTCGAGCCCGGCGACCCGGTCGGCGACGAGCTGGTGCCCGGCGACTACCGCTCGACCGATTCGCGCCTGCGCCTCGGCCTCGAGCTCAGCGACGCCGCCATCCTGCGCATCGGCGGCGGCTACCAGGCCCAGGACGACATCGACTACCCAGGCCGCCTGCTCGACGCGACCCTTTTCCGCACCCGCAGCTACGATGCCTCGTTCAGCCAGGCCGCGCCGGCGCAGACGTTCTTCGCGCAGGCCTACGCCAACCGCAAAGACCACCGCATGAACAACGACGAGAAGCCGACCGCGCGCGACATGCCCGGGCGCATGCCACCATTCGGCCTGCGCGTCGATCTGCCGACGGAGTCGAACACCGCCGGCGGCCGCGCGCGGCTCGAGCGGCTCCGCGGCGACCGCACGTGGACGTTCGGCGTCGACGGCGCGCAGGTGGAGCAGAACGCCGATCGGCGGATCTTCCGCCGCGCCGACGACCGCCTGCTCTTCGACGACGCCGTGTGGCCCGACGCCACCCTGCGCAACCTCGGCGGCTACGCCCAGGTCGTGCAGCGCGGCGCGCGCACGTCCTACGGCGGCGCGGTGCGCGTCGACGCCAGCGAGACGGAGGCCGATCGGGTGTCGGACTTCTTTCGCAGCGCGACCGGCCTTGGCAGCGACGACGCCAGCACCGACGACGTCGAGATCAGCGCCGCGTTCAGCGCCGCGATCGAGCTGGCGCCGTCGCGCAGCCTGCGCCTCGGCGTCGGCCGCGTGGCGCGCACGCCGACCACCCTCGAGCGCTACAGCGATCGCTTCCCGAGCACGCGCTTCCAGTCGACCGCGGAATTCATCGGCGATCCGGCGCTGACGCCGGAGACCGCCTGGCAGGTCGATCTCGGCCTAGATCAGCGCGCGGGCGACTGGCTGGTGCAGATCGACGGGTTCTACCGCGCGATCGACGACGTCATCACGGTCGTCGCCGATCCCGATCTGGCCCGCCGCCTGCCGCTCAGCCCGCCGCTGGTCTACCGCTACCGCAACGGCGATCGCGCGACTTACTACGGCGGCGAGCTGCGCGTCGACTGGGCGCCGCCGCAGCGCGGTGCGGTGCGCGTGCGCGCCCACGCCGGGCTGAGCTACGTGCGCGGTGAGGACGAAACCTTCGACGAGCCCGCCCTCGGCATGCCGCCGCTGACCGGTCGCCTCGGCCTGCAGCTCGGCCTGCTCGACAACCGCCTCGGCGTCGACGCCGACCTGCGCGTCACCGACCGCCAGGACCGTGTCGCCACCAGCCGCCTCGAGCAGGAAACATCGGGCGCGACGGTGATCGACCTGCGCGCGCGCTACCGCGTCGCCGACGGCGTCGAGCTCAGCGTCGGCGCGCTCAACCTCGGCGACGAGCGCTACGCCGACCATCTCAACGCGCCCAGTCCCTTCACCCGGGCGCGCGTGCTCGAGCCGGGCCGCAGCCTGACCGTCGGCGTTCGGGTCCGCCGCTGATCGGCTGCGCCGCGACCCGCGGCAGGGCGATGCGTGCGCGCGGGAGGCGCGCCAACCGCCCTGCCGCGGCGAGGCGTCGCCTTGCCAAGGTTCGTCGGGCCCGGTAGCCTGTCGATCTGTTGTCAAGCGCGTCCACCGGTTTGTTCCTAGACGGACCGTGGCGCGCCGCCCGCTCGAACCCGCGCAGCCGCGCCGTCCGGAGAAGATGCATTCATGGCCCAATCGGGACCCGGTGAGCCCCTGTCGATCCCCCAGTTCAAGCCGCCCCGCCTGCCGAGCAACGTCGTTCGGCTGCTGATCATCGCGGTACTGGTCTTTCTTGTTCTGAGCACCTCGGTCTACACCATCGAGCCGGAAGAAAACGGCGTCGTCGTGCGCTTCGGTGCCTACGTCGAAACCACGCCGCCCGGCCTGCACTTCAAGCTGCCGCTCGGCATCGACAAGGTCTACAAGCTGCCCGTCGAGCGCCAGCTGAGCGAAGAATTCGGCTTCCGCACCGCCGTGCCCGACAACCGACGGCGCGCGCGCGTCGATCCCTCGAGTGAGTCGAATATGCTCACCGGCGATCTCAACGCCGCCGTCGTCGAGTGGGTCGTGCAGTACCGCATCAACGACGCTTATCTCTTCACCTTCAAGGTGCGCGACATCCGCGAGACGCTGCGCGACATGGCCGAGGCCGCGATGCGCGAGGTCGTCGGCGACCGCACCGTCAACGAGGTGCTGACCGTCGGCCGCGGCGAGATCGAGTCGGTGATCGAAGTCAATCTCCAGGCGCTGTGCGACGAATACCAGATGGGCATCGCCATCGAGGACGTCATCCTGCAGAACGTCACGCCGCCCGATCCGGTCAAGCCGGCCTTCAACGAGGTCAACCAGGCGCAGCAGGAAAAGGAGAAGCTGATCAACCAGGCGCAGTCGGAGTACAACAAGACCGTGCCGCGCGCCGAGGGTGTCGCGCTGCAGGCCATCCAGGCCGCCGAGGGCTACGCGCTCGACCGCGTCAACCGCGCCCAGGGTGAGGCGACCCGCTTCAGCGATCTCTACGCCGCCTACAGCCAGGCGCCCGAGGTCACGCGCCGACGGATCTATCTGGAAACCATGAACGAGGTGCTGCCGCGCATCGAGCGCAAGATCGTCGTCGACGACGACGCCGGCGGCGTCCTGCCGCTGCTCAATCTCGACGGCCAGTCGACGCGCCGCGGCGCCGCCGCGGCCGCCGCGGCCAGCCAGGGAGGTGGCAACTGATGCGCGCACTGCTTTTGCTTCCGCTGATCGTCGTGCTGCTGCTGGTCTCCGGCGCAATCTTCGTGGTCGAAGAATGGCAGCAGGTGGTCATCACCCGCTTCGGTGAGCCGGTCGGTGACGCGATCACCGAGCCCGGCCTGCACATGAAGGTCCCGTTCGTCGACAAGGTGCACAGCTTCGACAAGCGCTTTCTGGCCTGGGACGGCGAGCCGACCGAGGTGCCGACCAAGGAGAAGCGCTTCATCGTCGTCGACACCTACGCCCGCTGGCAGATCACCGATCCGCTGCTCTTCTTCAAGCGCCTGCGCGACGAGAGCCGCGCCCAGCGCCGCCTCGACGGCATCCTCAACGGTGAGACCCGCAGCGCCGTCGCGCGCTTCGCGCTGGTCGAGCTGGTGCGCACCTCGAATCGCGAGCCGCTGGTCGACGAGGCCCTCGGCGAGGAAGAGGAGGGCAGCGTCGGTCTCGAGGGCATCGACATCGGGCGTAGCCAGATCCAGACGGAAATCCTCGCCAACGCCCAAACGGCGGTGTCGGAGCTGGGCATCACGCTCCTCGACGTGCGCTTCAAGCGCATCAACTACGTCGAGAAGGTCCGCCTGACGGTCTACGAGCGCATGATCGCCGAGCGCCAGCGCATCGCCGAGCGCTTCCGCTCGGAGGGCGAGGGCGACGCGCTGCGCATTCGCGGTGAGAAGGAGCGCGAGCTGAAGCGGATCGAGTCGGAGGCGTACCGCGAGGCCCAGGAGATCCGCGGCCGCGCCGACGCGCAGGCGACGCAGATCTACGCCGACGCCTACGACCAGTCGGCCGATTCGCGCGACTTCTACGCCTTCCTGAAGACGATGGAGACCTACAGCAGCGCGCTCGATCGCGACACCACGATGGTGCTGTCGACCGACGCCGACTTCCTGCGCTATTTGAAAGACGATTCGCCGTGACGCCGGCGCCCGCCGGCGCGGAGGGCTGCGATGCCTGAGCGCTTGATCAGCGCGCTGGGCCTGCTCGTCTTGATGGGCCTGGCGTACGCGTTTTCGAACAACCGCCGCGCCGTCAAGCCGCGCACGATCGTCTGGGGCGTCAGCCTGCAGCTGCTCTTCGCCGTGATCATCCTCGGCGAAGGCACGATCTCG
>JBCCOR010000208.1:0-7890 GCA_039025295.1 Acidobacteriota bacterium | reverse complement strand
CGGGCGAGGAACGCGCGCAGCCCGGGTTCGACGTCGGCGCCGGCCGAGCGCGCGATCGCGGCGCGCGCCGCCGCCAGGTCGGTCACGGGACGCGGCGTGCCGTCGGCGCCGAAGCGCCAGTCCTCGCCCAAGGCGCGCTGCTCGAGCGCGACCCGCGCGGCCGCGGCGGCGGGCTCGTCGGCGTCGCCGGTGAGCAGATAGGCGATGGTCTTGCGGCTGGGCTCGACGCTGCGCTCCGGAATGCGGACGTTGAGCTGGCGCGTGCGCGCGTAGGTCTTCCACAGCAGATGGCGCGGCGGATCGCCGGGCACGTAGCGGCGGATGTCCATGCGATCGCCTTCGGGCTGGCCGTGCGGATGGGCGATGCCCTCGGCCGCGCGCAGCGCCTGGACGGTCGGGATGGTGCGCAGCCGCCCGGGATCGGGCAGTACGGTGACCGCCGTCGCCGGATCGTGCTGGCGCCAGCGGACGCGGAACAGGCCGAGCACGTCCTGCACGGCGAGCTCGCGGGTGACGCCGGTCACCAGGCCGCGGCGGCTGGGCGTGACGGTCTCATGCAGGCGTCCGCGTCGCGGCGTGATCGCGCTCGCCATGCCGCTCGGCTCGAGCCAGCGCCAGCGCACCTGCACCAGCGGCAGCAGCACGGCGTCGCGCGGACGGAAGCCGGTGCCGCTGGTGCGGCCGACCTCGAGATGCAGCGGCGCATCGCCGCCGCCGTGCTCGCCATCGCGCGCGCGGGCGTCGTCGTTGGCGCGCGCGTCGTCGGCGCCGAGATGACGCCGCAGGCGCAGATGGCGATGCAGCCACAGCGCGGTGGCGACGGTCAGCAGCAGGCCGAGCCCGGCGATGGCGAAGGCCGCCAGGGCGATGACGTAGAGCACCAGGTCGAGCGCGCCGCGGCCGTAAATGACGAACGCCGTCGCCGCCAGGCCGAGCAGCACGACGCCGCGCAGGGTGAGCGGAAAGGTGTCGCGCAGCTGGCGCAGGCGGGTGGTGAGCCGCCAGCGCGTCCCGAGCCGCGCCGCGCCGCCGCGCACGGGCGCCGTCGCGCGGCGGGCGAGATCGCCGGCGCGCGCGAGGCCTCGGCCGATTCCGGCCGGCAGGCGCAGCGTTAGCGCGGCGGGACGGCGGTTCGGCAAAGTGGCCTGGGGCAACGGCGTGAAGGGTAGAGCAAATCGCTGAGCATGCGTGCAGTCGATGCGACCGTCGGGGTCGCCCTACGATGATAGCGCCTCGGTCGATGCGCGGCGGGCAGGGCGCGTCGCGCATCGACTTCTCTTACGAGATTCGTACCCGGGGGCCCAGAGGTTTCGTTGGGCCGCGCAAAAACGCCAAACGCCCCGACGCGCGACGGCGTCGGGGCGTGGACCGGACCGCGGCTGCGGTCGCGATGGGTCGCTGATCAGGCGGCCGCGCCGGGGCGCTTCGCCTCGAGGCCCTCGGCCACCACCGGCAGCGCGTGGCGCTGGGCCGGGTTGCCGCCGTTGACCGCCGGCAGCGAGAAGCGATCGCCGACCGCCTCGGTGAGCGCGGCGTCGTTGGGAATGAACGGCACCAGCGCGCTGATCGCGCCGAGCACGCCCTTCTGCAGATCGTTGTCCTGCAGCCCGTTCAGCAGATCGCCCTGGACGTGGAACGCCTCGACGTTGCCGATCGCGTCGCTGCGCTCGAGACCGAACGGCTCGAGCGTGTTCGGATGCACACCGGCGGCGTTGAAGGTCGTGGTCTCGACGCCGACGATCGTGCCCGCCGCCGCGGCCAGGCCGCCGCCGAGCGAGTGGCCGGTGATCGCCATGTCGTCGCCGTAGACCTCGTGCACCTTCTGCGCGATCTCGATCGCCTGGCGGTAATGTTCCGGGTTCTGGCCGAGGCCCTGCTGCAGGTTGCTGAGCCAGTCGCGGACCTCGCCGCTGCCCTCGAACACCAGCACCGTCTCGCCTTCGTCCGACTGGTAGAGCTCGGCGTGCAGGCCCGAGCCGCCGGCGAACTCCTGATCCCACGGCAGATCGCGCAGTTCGGCGGGCAGGCCGTCGGGCGAATCGCTCAGCCGGGTCCAGCCCTCGGGCGCGCCGGTGTCCTGGTAGATGCTGGCGGCCAGCTGGATGCGGTCGGCGATCTCGTTGAAATGACCCTCGTTCGAATAGAACGCGGTCTCGAGACGCTCGTTCGCGGCTTTGTCTTTGCGACCGGTTCGGCCCTCGAGCAGCGGGCGACGCAGCCCCTTGATCGTCTCGAGGCCCTCGTCGGTGCTGGCGATCTGCGCCAGCTGCTCGTCGGAGAGGCTGCCGACCAGGGCACGCGTGACGTCGTCCTGATCGCGACCGCGCACCTGATCGATCACGGCCAGCGCGGTGTCGGCGTCGCCCTTCAGCACGTATTCCTGCGCCAGATGGGCGCCGAGCCCGTCTTTGTCGAGGCGGTTGCCGCGGCGGCCGCCCATGAAGTCGTCGATGATGTCGGCCGGGTTGGGCGCGGCGGCGGTGTTCGCCACGCCGAACGCGGTCGGCGCGGCGGTCGGCGCGACGCTGGCCGGCGCGAAGAGGCTGTCGGCCGACGCGACGGTGAAGACGTCCGACGCGGGGTTGAGCAGGTTGGCCGACGTGTCGTCCTGGCTGCGCGGGGTCGAGATCAGGCCGGCGGGCAGGCCGGCGTCGAGGCTGTTCACCGGCGTCGAAGCGGTGGCGGAAGCAAGGGTGAATGAATCCATGATGCAAAGGCTCCTTACAAGGTCGATGCCGCTTTGCGGCAAAGACGAGGCATAGCGTTCTTTCGAAGCGATCGTCGATCGCCGTGGTGTGGCCCGTGTGGATGGCGCACACGAACGATCGCGCGCGCCATCCGCGGGGGCGGATCGCGCAGCGCGGCGTCGCTGCGACGGCCACACAGGGCAATGAGGGCCGCGCGCTCGAGGCGCGCGGTGCAAAATCGGAGGACGCACGCGTGCTGCGCGCGTTGGAGGGGGGAAGGAAAAACCGCGGCTGCGTCGGCGAGGCGCGATCGAAAGGGGGGAATCGCGCAGCGACGGGGGAGGTAAGCCGTGGTCGGGACGAGACTATGCCGCGGCGCGTCAGGGGCGCGTCAGCCGGCGCTGCCGGGACGCTGCGCCTCGATGCCGTCGAGAACCGCCGGCATCAGATGGCGAATGATCGGATTGCTGCCGATCAGGCCGCGGTTCACCCCCGGCAGCTCGAAGCGGTCGCCGACCGCCTCGGTCACCGCGGCGTCGTTCGGAATGAACGGCACCAGGAAGCCGGTCGCGCCGACCAGGCCCTTCTGCAGCGCGTTGTCCTGCAGCTCGTTCAGCACGTCGCCGTCGACGTGGAACGCCTCGACCGTGCCGAGGGCGTCGCCGCGCTCGAGGCCGAAGGGTTCGAGGGTGTTCGGGTGCACGCCGGCGGCGTTGAAGGTCGTGGTCTCGACGCCGACCACCGTGCCGGCGGCCGCGGCCAGGCCGCCGCCGAGCGAGTGGCCGGTGATCGCCAGATCGTCACCGTAGACGTCGTGCGCCTTCTGCGCGAGCTCGATCGCCTGCCGGTACTGCGTCGGGAACAGGCCGAGGCCCTGGCTCAGGTTGTTGATCCAGTCGGAAATCTCCAGGCTGCCCTCGAACGCCAGCACGACCTCGCCGGTGTCCGACTGGTAGAGCTCGGCGTGGATGCCCGAGCCGCCCAGGAATTCCTGATCCCACGGCAGATTGCGCAGTTCGGCGGGCAGGCCGTCGGGCGTGTCGCTCAGGCGGGTCCAGCCGTCGGGCGCGCCGCTGTTCTCGTACACGCTGGCGGCCAGCTGGGCGCGGTCGACGATCGTTTCGAAGTGGCCTTCGTTGCGGTAGAACGCGTCGTCGAGGCGCGCGAGCGCGGCGCGGTCGCCGCGGCCGGTGTGGCCGTCGAGCAGCGGACGGCGCAGGCCCTTGATCGCGTCCAGGCCGTCGTCGGTGCGGGCGATCTGGGTCAGCTGCGCGTCGGAGAGATCGCCGACCAGGGCGCGGGTGACGTCGTCTTGGCTGCCGTCGCGCACCGCGTCGATGACCGCCAGGGCGGTGTCGGCGTCGCCCTTTAGCACGTATTCCTGCGCCAGATGGGCGCCGAGGCGGTCTTCGTCGAGACGGTTGCCGAAGAGCCCACCGGTGAATTCGGCGATGATGGCCTCGGGATTCGGTCGGCCGGCGACGGCTGCGGCCTCGACCTGGGCCGCGGCCGCGTCGAAGGCCGCGGTCGACGGGGCGAAGAGACTGCCGGCGTCGGCCACGGTGAAGACGTCGGACGGCGGCGTGAAGGCATCGGCGGTCGACGCCGCTGCGTCCGGGCCGATCGGGGATGTGAGCGGGGCCGCGGTCGGGCCGGTGCTGTGGTCAGCGCCGGTGTGGATCTCAGAAAGTGCGGGCTGGGGAGCGATCGAGTGCGTGTCCATGATGCGTGATTCCTTATGGAAAATTTGCCGCATCGCGGCAAAAGCGAGGCCAAATTTTGGACGATGATCGTCCGACCCAGAGCCGGTGGATCATCGTCCACGTGTGCGCGTCTGATGGCGAAGGGCGGTGGCCCTCCGCGATCCGCCGTGCGGATCACACAACGTCTGAAAGCCAAGAGCCGTAAACCGTTACGGCTTGGCCAGCAAGTGGCCCCGCGCGCAAGGCACGCGGGTCGATCAAAGCGCCGAGCTGGAAGCTCGTCAGGACAAAGAAGGTGCCCGGGCTGGATCGACGAGGCGTGACGTGGTCACGACAACGCGCTGATCGGGGAGGGTAGCCGCAGGCAGACGTAGAATATGCCGCAGTGCGTCAGGCCGGCGTCAGCCTTGTGTCCGATCACGCCGGCCTGGTCTGCGCGCGCGCGATCCGTCAGTGAATCTCGCTCGACGGTGTCTGCAGGCTCTCGGCGGCCTTGCGCTCCTCGGCCGGCGACGGCACCGGGAACGCGATGCCCTTCTGCTCGAGCAGCGCGCGCGCCTTCTGCTGCCATTCGTAGGCCGGCATGCTCGGGTTCACCTTGCGGCTCTGCACCAGATAAGGCACGTTGCCGCCGGTGCGGCTGCGCACCATCGGATCGGCGCCGGCCTCGAGCAGCAGCACGACGATCTCGAACTGATTGAACATCGCGGCGGTGATCGCGGCGGTGTCGCCGTCGTCGTCGGTCGCGTCGAGATCGGCGCCGGCGTCGATCAGCACGCGGCCGGTGGCGGTGCGGCCGGCCTCGGCCGCGGCCATCAGCGGCCGCTTGCCGCGCCGTCCTGAGAGCTCGATGTCGCCGCTGTGGCCGATGAGCATGCGCAGGAAGTCGGACGTTTCCATCATCGCCGCGATGTGCATCGGCGACATACCGTTGGCCGGCACGTGGTTGGGGTCGGCGCCGCGCTCGGCCAGCCGGCGCACGCCGTCGAGGTTCTGTGCGCTCAGCGCGAAGATCAGCGGACTCATGCCGTCTTTGCCGACCGCGCTCGGATCGGCGCCGGCGTCGATCGCGGCGTCCACGGCCTGTGTGCGACCGGCGGCCGCTGCCGTCGCCAGTGCGACCTCCTGCGGATCGTCGAAGAAGTCGGAAGCGTTCAGGCTGGTCATGGAAAGTCCTCCGGTGCACGCTGCCAAGATCAAGACGGGCAGCAGAATGCAGACGAGTGTTCGATCGGTGTGCATGAGCTGAGTAAAACCTCGGATAACGCAGCGGAGCGCGGACGCAAGCGACCGCGCTCCGAAGGCAAGTCGTCGAGCCGGCCCAAGCCTACGCGATCCGCGCGCCAGCGGCGAGGGCTGTTCGAACGACGGAGAATCGAGACCGGCGCGCGATCAGTTGCGCTTGGTCTCCAGGCCGTCGACCACGTGCGGCATGCCGTGAAGATCGACCGCGCCCGCGTCGCCGTCGACCGCCGGCAGCGTGAAGCGATCGCCCGCGGCTTCCGGCACGTGGGCGTCCCGCGGGATGACCGGAATCACCGCCTTGAGTCCCTCGACGACGCCCTTCTGCAGGGTCGAATCCTGGATGCCGTTGAGCACCTCGCCGTCGACGTGGAAGGCCTCGACCGTGCCGCGGGCGTCGTCGCGCGTCAGGCCGAACGGCGCGAGCGTGTTCGGGTTGACGCCGGCGGCGTTGAAGGTCGTGGTCTCGACGCCGACGATCGTGCCCGCCGCCGCGGCCAGGCCGCCGCCGAGCGAGTGGCCGGTGATGACGAAGTCGTCGCCGTAGACGTTCTGCACCTGCTGCGCGATCTCGATCGCATTGCTGTACTGCTGCGAGCTCAAGCCGAGGCCCTGCTGCAGGTTGTTGCTCCAGTCGGCGCGGCCGTCGGGGCCGAGCGGGTCGCTGCCGTTGGTGCCCTCGAAGACCAGCACGACCTCGCCTTCGTCCGACTGGTAGAGCGCCGCGTGGAAGCCCGAGCCGCCCGGCTGCTCGTCGCTCCACGGCAGGCCGGCGAGCTCCGGCGGCAGGCCGGCGTCGTTGAGGCGGGACCAGCCCTCGGGCGCGCCGCTGTCGTTGTAGATATCGGCCGAGAGCGCGGCGCGATCCATGATCTCTCCGAAATGGCCTTCGTTCGAATAGAAGGCGGTTTCGAGGCGGGCGTTGGCGGCGCGGTCGGCGGCCGTGACGACGCCGCTGTTGACCGGCTCACGCAGCTCCTTGACCAGGTCGAGGCCCGCGTCGGTGCTGGCGATCTCGGCCAGCTGATCGTCGGACAGGGCGTCGACGAAGGCGCGGGCGACGTCGTCCTGGTTGCGGCCGGCGAGCTCGTCGATGACCGCGGTGACGGTCTCGTAGTCGCCGTTCATCGCGTACTCGTTGGCCAGGGTCTCGCCGAGCGCGGCCTCGTCGAGATTGAGGTTGAACAGGCCGTTCTTGTGCGCGTCGATGATCTCCTGCGGGTTCGGCGGCTCGGTCTGCAGCGCGGCGACCTCGGTGGCGACCGCGGTGGCGTCGGCCTCGGCGACGAAGCCGGCTTCGGCCGCGCCGAAGAGATCGCCGGCCGGCGCGGTCTCGAAGGTGTCGTCGATCTCGGTCAGGCCGGCTTCGGCGACGGTTTCTTCCAAGCCGACGTCTTCGTTCAGGCCGGCGTCGAAGCCGGATTCTTCGACGCCTGAATCAACGCTGTTGCTGCTGGACTCGTTGCCAACGCTCATATCGCCCATGATGTTCCTACCTCGCAAAGGTGCGTGCGACGGTTGGCGCACGACCGTGTCGTCAAAATTGTGAAGCGCGTCAGGGCGTCCCCCACGGACGCCGCGCAGCCGATTCGGCCGCGCGCCGAGCCGCCGTCACGCGGCGCTCGGCCCCGGGCCGATGACGCCTCCCAGCCGATGCGCGCGGCGGCTGCGCTGGACGCGCACTGCCCACGACGCACGACGTTCGAGACGTCGCCAAGTTGTTCGATGCATGCATGATTCGCAGATGACGTCAGCCCTTCGTCAGTCCGGGAAAGAATGTCCGTATTGCCCCGAAATGGATGGGGCTCGGCGGCTTGGGCGCGCATGAAAAACGGGTGCCGGTCGCGCTGGATCGCGACGGCACCCGTGGTTTGGCCCGGCTGGGCGAAATGCCCGCATGCTGAAGGGGCGATCAGGGGCGCTTGGTCTCGAGGCCCTCGATCACGGCCGGCATCAGATGGAGCTCGACGCCGCCGGCGTCCTCGTCGACGGCCGGCAGCTCGAAGCGCGCGCCGACGGCGGTGGGCATCGGCAGGAGCGAATCCTGGGCGCCGTTGAGGATCTCGCCGTCGACCGAGAAGGATTCGACGAGGCCATCGGCGTCGTCGCGGGTCAGGCCGAACGGCTCGAGCGTGTTGCTGTGCACGCCGGCGGCGTTGAAGGTGGTGGTCTCGACGCCGACGACGGTGCCGGCGGCCGCGGCGAGGCCGCCGCCGAGCGAGTGGCCGGTGATCGTCAGATCGTCACCGTAGACGTTG
>JBCCOR010000207.1:0-7904 GCA_039025295.1 Acidobacteriota bacterium | reverse complement strand
CGCGGCGATCGGGTCGAAGCTCTACGTCGTCGGCGGCCGCGAGCGCCGCGGCGGTCCGGCGACCACGCGCCTGCAGATTCTCGATGCCTCGACCGGCCTGTGGACGATCGGTCCGCCGGCGCCGCTGCCGATCGCGCGCGCGGCCTCGGCCGTGGTCGGCGATCTGCTCTACCTGATCGGCGGCAAGACCAACCGGCGCAACAACAGCCCGGCCGGCAACCTGCGCTTCAACGCGGTCGCCCAGGCGTTCGATCCGCTGACCGACAGCTGGGTGGCGTTCCCGGCGCTGTCGCCCGAGGGCGCGCCGCTCTTCCTCGAGGCGCCGAGCGCGACCGCGTTCGGCTCCGACATCTACGTGCTCGGCGGTCTCGCCATCGACGGTACGGTCAGCAACCGCACGCTTTTGCTCGACACCTTCACGCTGCGCTTCGCCGAGGCGCCGGCGATGTCCGAGGGCGTCTACGACGCGATGGCCGGTATCGTCGGCACGCGCCTCTTCGTCGCCGGCGGCCGCGCTGCGCGCGGCGGCCCGAGCGAACGCGCGCTGCGCGTGTTCGAGATCAACCGCGGTGCCTGGCTCGAGGGTGCGGAGATGCCGGTGGGCGTCGCCGCCTCGGGCGTCGCCACGGTCGACGGCGCGCTGCATCTGCTCGGCGGCCGGTCGCAGTCGTTCTTCGACCGCGCGCCGGGCGTGAGCAGCCGCGCCACCCAGATCTTCGATCCGGCGCGCGGCTGGCGCGTGTGCGGCGATCAGCCGTTCTACGAGTCCGCGAGCGTGATGAGCACGGCGTCGCTCAGCGTCGGTGCGCCGTCGCTGGCGCCGGGCGCGCAGGCGTCGGTCCTGGGCTGGAACCTCGGTCCTGAGGTCTTCCCGCTGCCCTTCGACACCGCGCCGGCTGTGCTCGGTGGCATCGAGGTGCAGATCGACGGCGTCGCCGCGCCGATTCTGGCGATCTATCCGAACCGGATCGATTTCCAGATCCCGTGGGCGACCGCGCCGGGCGCGCGCACGCTGCGCGTGGTCAACGCCGCCGCCCGGCATCTGGCGCCGCCGGTGACGATCCAGATCGCGCCGACCAGCCCGGGCATCTTCGTCCAGAGCTGCGGCGAGCCCTTCTCGCAACCCTATCTGGATCGCGCGTCGGCCCTGGCGTGTCATCCCGACGGCACCCTCAACTACGCGTCGAATGCGGTTCCGCCGGGCGACGTGGTGCTGGTGCAGATGACCGGCCTCGGCGCGGTCGCGCCGGCGATCGCCGACGGCGCGCGCGCGCCGCTCGTCGATCCGCCCGCGGCAGTCGCGCTGCCGACGGTGACGATCCTGACCGCGAGCGGCGCGGCCGTGCCCGCCGAGGTGCTCTCGGCGACTCTCGCGCCCGGCGAGATCGGCGTCTTCGACGTCGCGATCCGGGTGCCGCCGAACGCCCGCGTCGGCAACCGGGTCGAGATCCAGGCGTCGTCGGGCGGCGTCACGTCGAACCGCGCGATGGTCGCGGTCGGCGGCGCGTCGACGCAGCAGCCGCTGCCGTGTCTGCGCGATTCGAATCCCGAGATGCGTCT
Organism: Acidobacteriota bacterium; assembly: GCA_039025295.1. GTDB lineage: Bacteria > Acidobacteriota > Thermoanaerobaculia > Multivoradales > J023 > JBCCOR01. Next base: position 6,344 of record JBCCOR010000207.1, on the reverse strand, counting down.
GTGCATCGCACCGGCGCTCGCCCTCGGTCCCTGAAGAACGGAACCCGGCCGGATCGTTTCCAGATCCGGGTACGGGTTCACCTGAGGTCCTGGCCGATTCTTGTGGGTCGGCGGGACTGCACGTAGCCTCTTTCCCACAACCACCCGACCGACACCGACGGCCGATTCGGCGGTACTGCGATCGCGCGCAACGCGCGGCGCGTGGTCCGCTGCGCCCGGCCGAAGACCACGGATGTTCCCTGGAGATTCGCCCGCCATGCGTCTCACATCCCTGCTGATAGCCACCGTATTGCTCGCTTCCCTGGCTGTGCCCTCGGCCACGGCCGACATCGATTTCGAGGCGGTTGCCGCCCGCGCCTTCGAGGCCGGACGCGCGGCCGTCGACGCTGGCAACGACACGGTTGCCCTCGATCACTTCGAGCGCGCCCTGCGCGCCAAAGCCGACGACCTGCGCACCGGCAGCGAGTACCGTCAGGCGATCATTCGCCTGCGCGCCTACGACCGCGCCATCGCCTTCTTCGAAGAGCTGGTCCAGAAGCATCCCAAGGCGCCCAACGCCCATCTCAACCTCGGCTACGCCTACGTCGACAAATCGCCCGACGAGGGCGCCGTGACCCAGGTGCTCTTGGCCAACACCGCGCTCGAGCATTTCTCGGCGGCGCTCGAGGCCGAGGAGACCTGGCTGGTGCGCTACACGCGCGGCAACAGCTATCTCTACTGGCCGCCGATCTTCGGCCGCACCCAGCTCGGCCTGGTCGATCTCGAGCGCGCGATCGAGATCGCCGAGACGGCGGAGCCGCGCTCTTACCACGTGCGCGCCTGGGTGGCCCTGGGCGACGGCCACGTGCGCCTCGGTGATCTCGAGGCCGCCCACGACGCGTGGAACCGCGGCATGAAGAAATACCCGAACGACGGCGAACTCGCGCGCCGCCTGTCGACCGAGGACGCGCAGCTCGAGACGCTGGTCAACGACGCCTACGCCACCGATCGTCGCGTCGACACCGACCTGAGTCCGATCTGGAAGGCCGACTGATGCGGACATTGGCTGCTGCGGGGACGTCCGCGGCGCTCGGTCTGGCGCTCACGGGCATGATGGTGCTCGCGGGTGCCGCCCTCGGCGCAGACGACGCGCCGAAGGCGGCACCCGCGAGCGCTGACGGACCGCGCTTCGTCGAGGTCAGCGAGGCCGCTGGCGTGCGCTTCGCCCACGCGTCGCGCCAGTTCACCGGGCCGCACGCGGCCGTGCTCGAGATGTTCACCGAGGGCGGCGCGATCGTCGCCGCGGGCGACGTCGACAGCGACGGCGACGACGATCTCTACCTGATCACGTCGGGTGAGGGCGCGCGTCATCATCTCTATCGCAACGACGGTCCCGCGCCGGACGGCGCCCACGACGGTCTGCCGCGCTTCGTCGACATCGCCGAGGCCGCCGGCGTGGCGGGCGGCAACGGCGAAGAGACGCTGGTGTCCGACGCGCTCTTTCTCGACTACGACAACGACGGCCGGCTCGATCTGCTCGCCGCTCGGCTGGGCGCGCCGATCCTTTACCGCAACACCGGCGTCGAGAACGGCGTGCCGCGCTTCGTCGACGTCACCGCGCACACGGGGCTGGCCAAGCTCTTCGCCAACACGTTCGCGGTGATCACCTTCGACGCCGACGCCGACGGCCATCTCGATCTGCTGCTCGGGCACTACTTCCCGGCCGAGAACCTCTTCGATCTCGGCACGCCGAACGTGCTGCCCAACGACCTCGATCGCGCGATCAACGGCGGCGGTGCGAGCTTCTGGCAGAACGTCGCCGATTCCGACGCGCCGGGCGGCCGCACGTTCGTCAATCGCACGAAAGAAGCCGGCTTCGCCCATCACACGGGCTGGACGCTCGATCTCGGCCACGCCGATCTCGACAACGACGGCGACCAGGACGTCTATCTCGCCGGCGACTACGGCACCGATCGCCTGTTCATGAACCGCGGCGACGGCACCTTCGACGACACCACCGAGACCGCGATCGGCTGGGACACGAAGAAGGGCATGAACGTCGACATGGGCGACTACGACCGCGACGGCTATCTCGACGTCTACGTCACCAACATCACCGACGAGTACATGAAGGAATGCAACATGCTCTGGAACAACCAGGGCGACGGCACCTTCGTCGATCTCTCGCGCGAGACCGGCACCTGCGACACCGACTGGGGCTGGGCGGCGAAATTCGCCGACTACGACAACGACGGCTGGGAAGACCTCTTCGCCGTCAACGGCATGCGCTCGGCGGGGGAGAAGAACTACATCCCGGTGCTGCTGGAGATGATCCTCACGCCGAATATCGACTTCAGCGACGTCAACAGCTATCCCGACATCGAGGACATGACCTGGAGCGGCTACCAAAAGCAGCGCTTCTTCCACAACCTCGGTGACGGCACGTTCCGCGAGACCGCGGGCGCGGTCGGCCTCGACAACGACTGGGACGGCCGCGGCGTCGCCGTGCTCGACATGGACGACGACGGCCGCCTCGATCTCTATCAGGCGAGCGTCGATCGGCCGGCGCGGCTGTTCCGCAACGTCACGCCCGCGCCCGGGCAGTGGATCGGCTTCGCGCTCGAAGGCGCGGCGCGCCCGGGTCGCGAAGGCGGCTCCAACCGCCAGGCGATCGGCGCGCGCGTCCTGGTGCACGCCGGCGGCGAGATCTTCCTGCGTGAGGTCAACGGCGGCAACGGCTTCTCGAGCCAGTCGACGCTGCGCCTGCACGTCGGCCTGGGTGCGCTCACCCGCGTCGATCGCGTCGAGGTGCACTGGCCGTCCGGCCTGCGCCAGACGCTCGACGCGTCGAAGCACGGCTTCGTCGCCGGCGCGATTCACCGCATCGCAGAGCCGCCGCCGGCGGCCGGCGACACTGAACGCCCGCGCTCCTAACGTTCTCGAATTCCCGTCCCGTCATCGTCAGCGCCCTCGGGTCGCCGACGCGACGGTCCCTGAACCTTTTGACTTCTTGTAGGCACGAATCATGGAAAACAACCAAGCGCCCGGTCCGCTGCGGCGTCATCGCCGCTGGGTCATCGCCGCGGTCATCTTCGCCTTTCTCTTTGCCGGCTACCACCTGACCGCCTATTGGGTCGATCAGGACGGCCAGACCTTCTTCGAAGCCGGGCGCGACGGCGTCCTCGCCCTCGAAGACTTCTCCGACGCCCTGGTTGCGGGGGACGAGTCCACCGCCCTGGCCGTGCTGGCCGACGATTTCTCGGGCCAGCCGCTCGGTTTGAACAACCTGCGTCAGGTCGAGGACGACGACGGCATCCGCATTCTGCAGTTCACGGGTGGCGAGCAGAAGCTCAGCCGCGACGAAGCGATCGCCGAATGGCGCGACTACGTGTCGCGCTTCAGCGAGATCGAGGACATGGGCCTGCACATCCATCGTCTCGATTCGTGGAGTTCCTCCGGGGCCGAGGCCAGCGTGCGCTTCGAGACCATCGGCCAGGTGCGCGGCGAGGCGCGTCCGATCATCGATCGTGGCTACTTCCAGATGACCTTCCGCTACGACGGCCAGGGCGGCGCGAAGATCGTCGAGGCTTCCCTCATCGAGGGTGAGCGCACGGCCGCCACGGACGCGCACTTCGTCGACGTCGGCAACGAGGCGGGGGTCGACTTCGAGAACCAGTACTACCCGCGCTTCCTCACCGACAAGCTCAAGTTCGCGATGCTGAAGTACGGTCCGGCCGGCATCACCGCCGTCGACATCGACGACGACGGCCTGCACGATCTCTTCATTCCCGACGGCGTCGACTCGCGCTTCTTCCGCAACAGCGGCGACGGCACGTTCGAAGACATCACCGAGCGCTCGGGCCTGGCAGGTCTCTCGGGCGTCAGCGTCGGCATCTTCGGCGACATCGACAACGACGGCGACAAGGACTTCTTCGTCAGCCGCACGTTCGAGCCCAACCAGATCTTCCGCAACGACGGTCTCGGCCCCGACGGCATTCCGCGCTTCGTCGACAACACGGCCGCTGCCGGCATCGACGAGGACTGCTGCACGACCGTCGCCTCGTTCGCCGACATCGACAACGACGGCTATCTCGATCTCTACGTCGGCCGCTATCTCGAGCCGCACACCGAGATTCCCGAGACCTTCTACGCCCGCAACGGCGAGCCCAACTCGCTCTACCACAACCAGGGCGACGGTACCTTCGTCAACATCACCGAGTCGGCCGGCGTCGGCGAGGTCGGCCTGTGCCTCGGCACCGTGTTCGGCGACTACGACGACGACGGCGATCTCGATCTCTACGTGGTCAACGACTTCGGCCGCAACACGCTCTACCGCAACGAGGGCGACCTGACCTTCACCGACGTCACCGTCGCGACCAACACCCTCGCCTACGGCGCGGGCATGAACGCCTCGTTCGGCGACTATGACGACGACGGCAAGCTCGACATCTACGTCACCAACATCCGCTCCGAGTTCGCGTGGTTCGGCGAGCCGCCCGTCGTGCGCCGCTACATGCTCAACTCGTGGCGCCAGGGCGTGTGGAAGGAAGACATCGGTCTCTACATGGAGATCATGCGCGAGGCGGACATGCCGTTCCACAAGGTCTTCCAGCAGATGGGCTCGGGCAACACCCTGCTGCGCAACAACGGCGACGGCACCTTCGAGGACGTCACCTGGGACACCAACGCCAACCCGCCGGGTTGGTTCTGGGGCGCCTCGTTCGCCGACTTCGACAACGACACCGATCAGGATCTCTACGCCGCCAACGGCTGGGTCTACAACGACAAGGACACCGAGCTCGAGCTCAACTTCTTCAACGGCGTCGTCGGCGACCAGGAGAAGTACAAGAGCGGTCACTTCTACGATCCGCAGCACTTCGGCTCGACCTCCTGGCACGGCTGGGAGCGCAACCGCCATCTGCGCAACAACGGCGACGGCACCTTCCGCGAGGTCGGCCTGGCCACCGGTTCGGGCATCCTGACCAACTCGCGCGGCGTGGCCGTGGCCGACTACTGGAACCGCGGCGTGCTCGACATCGCCGTGGCGGCCTCGACCGAGCGCCACTCGCTGCTCAAGAACGTGGTTGGCATCGGCCGCAACTACCTGCAGGTCGAGCTCCGCGGCGGCGCGCCCGAGCTCGCCGACGGCATGAACCCCGACGCGGTCGGCGCGCGCATTTACCTGCGCAGCGGCGGCAAGCTGCAGTTCCGCGAGATCGTCCTGGGCGACGGCTACGGCTCGCAGAACACCCTGCGCATGCACTTCGGCCTCGGCGCCCAGACGACCGCTGACGAGCTCAAGATCGTCTGGCCGCGCTCGGGTCGCGAGCAGATCTTCACCAACGTCGCCGGCAACCGCATCGTCGAGGTGACCGAGGGGCGCGACGCGCTGGTCGAGAAGATCTACCCGACCTGGACCGGTATCGCCGCCGACGCCGGCGAGGTGGCCGTGGCGATCGAGGAAGGAGGTGCGCGATGAGTCGTCCGACAATGCTCGCCGCCGGCGCCGCGTCGATGCTGCTCGTAGCCGGCCTCGCGGCCGTGCCCGCGGCGATCGCGCAGGGCGGCGACGATGCGTCCCCGATCCGCTTCGAGGAGCGGGCCGAGGCCGCCGGCGTGCGCTTCGTGCACTCGACCCGCGACTTCGGTGAGCGCAACAAGGCCGATGTCCTCGAGATGTTCACCGAGGGCGGCTCGGCCGTCGCGGTGGGCGACTTCGACGGTGACGGCCTGGAAGATCTCTTCCTCACCGATTCCGACGAGGGCAAGGTCAATCTGCTGATGCACAACCGCGGCGACGGCACGTTCGTCAACGTCGCCGAGGCCGCGGGCGTGACCGGCGGCAACGACGATCGCTCGATCGTCGCCGACGGCCTGTGGATCGACTACGACAACGACGGCAACCTCGATCTGCTGGTCGGCCGCTTCGGCACGCCGATCCTCTACCGCCATCCCGGACCGACCGAGGCCGGCAAGGTGCCGCGCTTCGTCGACGTCAGCGCGGCTGCCGGGCTGACCGCGTTCGGCAACACGATCGCCGTGATCGCGTTCGACGCCGACGCCGACGGCTATCTCGATCTGCTCTTCGCCAACTACTTCAAGGGCGAGAACCTGCTGCACCTGACCACGCCGCACGTGCTGCCGGAGGATCTCGACCGGGCCGAGAACGGCGGCGGCGTGTCGTTCTGGCAGAACGTCGCCAAGGCCGACGCCCCGGGCGGCCGGGCGTTCGTCGATCGCACGAAAGAGGCCGGCTTCGCCCATCACACGGGCTGGTCGCTCGATATCGGCCACGCCGATCTCGACAACGACGGCGACCAGGACGTCTATCTCGCCGGCGACTACGGCACCGATCGCCTGTTCAT
>JBCCOR010000206.1:0-7904 GCA_039025295.1 Acidobacteriota bacterium | reverse complement strand
GCGCGGGCGCGCTCGGTCCGCCGCCGTGGCGCGATGCGGTGCCGACGACGGACGTGCCGCAATGACCGCGCCGCCGAACGCCGGTAACCGGCGGCGTCGCCGTCGACAAGACATGGCAAGATGACCCATCGATCGTTCCGACCCGACCGTGGAGTTCCATCGCTCATGCCCATCTTCATCCGACGCGCGCGCACCGTTGCCCGCCGCACCACGCTCCTCCTCGCTCTGCTCGCTCTCGCCGCCTGGCCGGTGATCACGATGGCCCGCGACACCGCCCGTGCGACCACCCCAGCGCCGTCCGCTGCCGACCGCGCCGACGCTGCCACGTCCTTCTCCCACGCGACGTGGACCGCGGTCCTGCAGCGCCACGTCGATCGAGACGGCTGGGTCGACTACGTCGGTCTGGCGCGCGACCGCGCCGATCTCGATCGCTATCTGGCGTCGCTCCGCGCCGTCGGCCCGACCGCGACGCCCGATCGCTTCCCGACCCATGACGACGCCCTCGCGTACTACATCAACGCCTACAACGCGCTGGTGTTCGAGGGCGTGCTGGCGCGCAAGCCGGCGACGCTCAAGAGCGTGTGGGGCACCTTCGGCATCGGCTACGGCTTCTTCGTCGGCATGAAGGTCGAGCTCGACGGCCTGACCACCAACCTCAAGAAGCTCGAGGACGTCCAGATCCGTGAGGGCTTCGGCGATCCGCGCATCCACGCCGCGCTCAACTGCGCCTCGATCGGCTGCCCGCGCCTGCCGCAGATGGCGTTCGAACCCGCGACCCTCGACGCCCAGCTCGACGCGGCGATGCGCGAGTTCGCCCGCGGCGCGGCGCACGTGCAGCACACGCCCGGCAGCCGCGAGGTTGGGCTGTCGAAGATCTTCAGCTGGTTCCAGAGCGACTTCGTTGACTGGGAGCGCGCGCAGGCCGATTCCGCGGTCGACGCCTCGGCGTCGGATGACCGCGCGCTCGTCGCCTACGTCAACCGCTTCCGCGACGCCGACGCGCAGCTGCCGACCGGCGCCGACCTACGCGTGACGTTTCTGCCGTACGACAAAGGACTGAACCGCCAATGAGTCAGAACACCGGGGCGGCGTCATCGTCGGTCGCGTTGTCGCTGACCGCGCTGGGGCGCGTCGCGAAGCGCGCGCTGGGCTACATCGCGCGCCCGATCGATCCCGAGCGGCGCGTCCGCAACGCGGCGCGCTTCGAGGAGCTGCCGCCGCACCTGAAGACCGTCGATCAGGTCATGGGGCGCTGGCACCACGCCTGCGGCGCGACCCACGGCGTCTACGAGCGCTGCAACTTCGCCTGCACGAGCTGCTACCTCACAAGCGAGGCCAACGCCGTGCCGCCCCTGCCGCCCGCGCAGGTCTATGGCCAGCTCGACGAGCTGCGGGCGTTCTTGGGCCCGCAGGGCAAGGCGCAGATCACCGCCGGCGAGGTCACGCTGCTGCCGGTCGACGTGCTCGGCGACTACGTCGCGTACGCGCTGCGGATCGGGCTCGATCCGATGGTGATGAGCCACGGGCAGACCTTTCTCGACGATCCGCCCTATCTCGAGCGGCTGGTGGCGACCTACGGCCTGCGCAAGATCTCGATCCACGTCGACGTCACCCAGCGCGGCCGCCGCGGCTGGAAGCCAGGCACGCAGGAGCGCGACTGGCATCCGCTGCGCGACCGCTACGCGCGGCTGATCCGCCACGTGCGTCGCAAGACCGGGCGCGCGCTCTACGCGGCGAGCACGGTGACGGTCACCGAGGCGAATCTCTCCGGCGTGGCCGACGTGATCGACTGGGTGGCGTCGAACGCCGACGCCGTGCGGATGATCAGCTTTCAGCCGGTGGCGGCGGTCGGCCGCACGCAGGATCCCACCGGCGCGCCGTCGCTCGAAACGGTGTGGACCGAGGTGTGTCGCGGCTTCGGCCGGTCCGATCTGAACCCGCATCCGTTCCTGTACGGGCATCCGTCGTGCAACGCGGTCGTGCCGCTGGTGGTGGTCGACGTCGGTCGTCGGCGCCACGTGATCGAGCTGGCGCGATCCGACCGCGCGTGGGATCGCGCGTTCCTCGGTCGTCTGTTCCAAGCCGCGGGCGGCTTCACGACGATCGGCGAACCGCCGTGGACGAGCGTCGCCAAGCTCTTCGGCCTGGCGCTGCGCTCGCCGCGTCTGCTGCTCGAGATGCCGTTCTACGGGCTCTACCGGCTGTGGGGCGAGCGCCGCTGGCTGCCGCGCCTGTTGCTGGGCGCGCTCACGCTGCGGCGGATCCGGATGCGCCCGCTGGCGGTGGTGGTGCACGACTTCATGTCGCCCGAGCAGCTCGACACGCCGGAGGGGCAGGAACGCCTGCAGGCGTGCGTCTTCCAGGTGCCGATCGAGGGCGAGATGGTGCCGATGTGCACACTCAACGCCACCGACCTGCGCCTGCGGGTCAACCGCAAGCTGCGGATGGAGCTCAGCCCCGACAAAGGCGCGCCACAGGCGGCGTCGGTGCGCAAGGAACCTGCTGAGTCGGAGCGCGTGGAGAAGGTCAGGGCGTAGCGAGGCGTGGTTCGGTTGGGTTTGTTGAAGACGGGTTGTGGCCTGGACGAAAGCCAGCTGTGTGGCCCCAAGCTTGTAGACGGATATCATTAAGAAGAACCATATCTTCGTTCCACTCATATGGACCGAGGTCCCTGCAGCAATCGCCCATTTTGCCATCTCGGCCAAGAGATCGTATTTGGTAAGAGATCTCTCCTTCGGCTGAGAGAATGCGTTCAACAATGAGTGGGCGTTCCCAGCCATCTTGGAAATAGCCTGGATGGCCGTGTGCCGCGACAAGCTTCTTGATGCCTTCAGGAGATAGGTCGCTTGGGTTGTGTGTTTGTAACAGGCTCGACAGTCTGAGCATGTGTGTGTACGTGATCTTGATGCTCGCTCGATTTGAGGTTACGTGATAGTGGTAGCTTGCGGCAGCGACACAAGCGGTGAGGAGTAAAGCTCCTGCAGCTCTGGCGAGAATTGCCATGCGTTACTCCTCTTTCTCTTTTTCTTTTCTGCTGAAGAAGGTGATCGTGGTTTGATCCAGTCGCTTGGCGTCACCCAGTGCGCCATAGGTGATCAGTTTCGCGATAGCTTGATTCGTGAAAAGCACAGGTGGCTCCACGTGAATTTGGTTTGTGGAGAGGATCGTCTTGCCGCGAGCTGCTGCTGAGGATACCTTGAGTATCTCCGAGCAGGCGTATTGAGCGCAGTTGTTGGTGAATAGATTGTAGTCGGGCATTTTGTGGAGTTCACCTGTTTCATTGAAATCTTCCTTGAGAGCTTGTAATAGGAGTCTGATCTCCTCCTCTTTCAGCCACAGTTGATGAAAAACGGTGGGTGCGTCTTGGTCTTCGTAAGTGCTTAGGTAATCTTGCAGCGTGTTTCTGCCGTCAGCGGCGCCGCCATGCGTGAAGACCATGTCAATTCCTTGGTCTGGGTCAGTGTCATGAATGTAGATCGCTGAATGTCGCAGTGGGTCCCAGTACGCTCCAGTAGCCAAAAAATAAGCTTGAAGTTCAAGGCCGTCTGGATCGATGTAATAAAGCGGGTTGTTTGTAACATAGCTGTAGCGATTCCACGTCTGCGGGCGCTGAGGATAAACGCTGGCTCGGGCTGGATCAACGCTCAAAAAGCGCGCCGTCCACGGACTGTGAAAGCGCGCCCGCATGTAGTCGAGCTCGACCTGGACGCCGCCGCTGCCCGCGAGCGTACCAAGATCGCGCTCGTGACCCGTGAAGCGCTTGCGCTCGGGATCGCTGCGCGACGCCGCGAGATCGGTCGGTTCGCCGAAGCCGAAGAAATGCTGGGTGCGCAGGCCGTCGTGGCGATCACCGATCAGGCGCGGCGTGCCGAGATGATCGACGACGTAGTCGCGCACGCCGATCGATTCGTCGTCGAAGCGCACGCGCGACGCCAGCATCGTTCCACTGCGGTAGACGTAGTCCTGTGACCATCGCCACGTCCCAGCGTTGCCGCCCTCTGTTTCGTACGCGGTCAGCACCGAACCGTCCAAATCGCGCAAGGTCCAGCGCTCGGTGATCTGGCCCGACTGCGGATTCCAGTCGAAGGTGAAGAGCCGCTCGCCGTCGACGGTGAAGATGTGCGTGCGCTCGGGGAAGTTGCGCGTCTGCATGCGGTCGAGGACGTCGAAGCCGTAGGTCTCGCCGGCCCAGGCCGTCAGGTTGCCGACGGCGTCGTAGGCGCCAGCCGCCAGGCGGTTCGACGCCGTCAGAATCGGCAACGTGCGGTGGACGCCATCCGTCGTGATGCGGTTCAGGTTGCCGAAGCTGTCGAACCGATACGACTGGGACGAGCCGCTACCGAGGTTGTAGGTCGTCAGTCGGTTCGCGCCGTCGAAGGTGGTCCACTCCGCCCCGCGTGCGCGGACGTTGCCCGAGCCGTCATACCGGTGCGCACCGAGCGAGGCGACGCCCTGCGCGACGAAGAGCGGATCATCAGCCTGAAGGAGATTCTTCGACTCCTCGGCCGAGCCCGGCCAGCTGCCCGGCCACGACGCCGTGATGTTCTGCGGACGTGGCAGGCCGCTCGCATCCGGCGCGACGTCGACGCGCAGGCCGCTGGCGTGCTGGATGCGCGTCGCCATGCCTGACACGTCGTAGCGCATCGACGTGAGATAGCCCGGGATCGACGCGAGGTAGCCGCGGTCGTAGTTCAGCGTCAGCGCGCTCGACGGTCCGGCGCCGTCGCGCGTGCACGCGCCGTGGGTGCAGCGCGGATAGGTCAGCTTCGTGACGTTGCCGAGATCGTTGTACGACCAGGCCTGCGTGAATCGCTGCCCGCCGCTGACCTCGGTCGTCTTGCTCGACACCGCGCCGCCCGGGCCGCCGTGGCTGTAGCGTTCGGTGACGGCGATGTCGGTCACCGCCGACGGCGCCCACGGGATGCGAATCCAGTTGTGGCCGATGGCCTCGATCAGGCGATTCGTCGACCGGCCCGAGGTGCCGTAGCGGTAGGCCTGCCACGGGCGATTCGAACCTTTCTCGCGCACCTGTGTGAGCCGCTCGAAGCTGTCGTAGCTGTAGAGCAGGTCGCTTGTGCCGTCAACGATGCGGCGCGCGCGACCACGGGCATCGTACAGGCCGTAGTTGGTGCGTCCGCTCTCGGGATGCTGCTCCGACAGCAGAAAGCCGCGGCCGTCGTAGTCGAAGCTGCGCGTTTGCGACGCACCGCCGCCGCGCGGCTTGATCGTCGCGACGCGCAGCCGGTCGGCGACGTCGTACGTGTAGCGCGCCTCAGCGCCGCCCGAAGGTTCGAGGACCTGCAGCAGCCGGCCGCGGGCGTCGTAGCGCTCGATCGTCGATTGCGCTGTTTCACCGTGCTCGCTCGTCGCCACCTTCTGCGTCCGGACGACCTCGCGGATCCCGCGGTAGGTGAAGTCCACGCGCGCGCCGTCGGGCTGCGTGATCCGCCCAGGACGGCCGAACGGGTCGTAGTTCTCGTAGGTCGTCCAGCGCGCCGGCTTGCCGCCACCGTGCCAGGTCGACACCCGCTTCAGCTCCCCTGAGGCGTGCCGCTCGGTCAGCCGTTCGGCCCAAACGGCGCCCGGCATCAGGCGACGCTCTTTCCAGAGCCGACCGTGGCCGTCGAAGTAGAGCTCCTCGCGCGCGATGGGCGTCGCGGTCGTCGAGCCGTTCGGACGGTAGAAAAGCGCCATCTTCGGACCGGTCCCAACGATCGAGTGCCGAATCTGTACCCACGCGCCGCCGTGGGCTGCGCTGGGCTTCACGGCCGTCACGCGATGGAGCTGATCGTACTCGTAGGCGATCTCGAGCCCGGACGCGTCGCGCTCCGACAAGACGACGCCCGACGGGTCGACCGTGCGGTCGAGCAGATGCCAGTCGGCGCCGCGGTAGGTCGACTTGGTGCGGACACCGTGCTGGTACTCGTGATCGATCGTGACCTCGCCGCCGGCGGCGAGTTCGTCGAGCACGTGCTGGGGCAGGTCATCGAACCACCCAGATCCCAAAGTTCGAAACCAGATTTTTAGAAAAAAGTTCGGCCGCGACCTCGCTATGCCGGCTCGTCCGGCGGCACCAGCGGACGGTCGTCGTCGTCCTTGAGCACGATCTCGCCCTCCGCGGCGTCGATCGTGACCGTGCCGCCCTGGGCGAGATCGCCGAAGAGCAGGACGTCGGTCAGCGGACGCTTGATCGACTGGTCGATCACCCGGCCGAGCGGACGCGCGCCGTAATCGGGATCGAAGCCCGCCTCGGCCAGGTGATCGCGTGCCGCGTCGGTCAGGAGCACGCTGATCTTCTTGCTCGTCAGCTGACGGCGCAGCTCGTCGATGAACTTGTCGACGATGCGGCCCATCACCACCGGCGTCAGCGGGTTGAACTGCAGGCGGCCGTCGAGGCGGTTGCGGAACTCCGGGCTGAACAGGCGCTCGAACGCCTTCTGGCCCTCGGCGCCGCGCCGACCGTCGAGATCGCCGAAGCCGACGCCCCGCGCCGCCATCTCGCGCGCGCCGACGTTCGAGGTCATTAGCAGGATCACGTGGCGGAAGTCGGTCGACTTGCCGTTGGTGTCGGTGAGCGTGCCGTGGTCCATGATCTGCAGCAGCAGGTTGAAGACGTCGCCGTGCGCCTTCTCGATCTCGTCGAGGAGCAGCACGGCGTGCGGCGTCTTGCTCACCGCCTCGGTGAGGAGGCCGCCCTGGTCGAAGCCGACGTAGCCCGGCGGCGCGCCGACCAGGCGCGAAACGGTGTGGCGCTCCATGTACTCGCTCATGTCGAAGCGCAGGAAGCCGATGCCCATGACCTCGGCCAGGCGCTTGGCGACCTCGGTCTTGCCGACGCCGGTCGGACCGGTGAGCAGGAACGCGCCGACCGGCTTGTCGGGCTCGCGCAGGCCGGCGCGCGCGACCTTGATCGACGCCACCAGCTGCTCGATCGCCTCGCTCTGGCCGAAGACCGTGGCCTCGAGCCGATCGGCGAGGGTTGCGAGGCGCGCGCGGTCGTCGCCCTTGACCTGCTGCGGCGGGATCTGCGCCATGGTGGCGAGTACGGTCTCGAGCTCGCCCGTGCCGACCTGCTTGCGGCCCGCCAAGGCCATCGCCGCGCCGGCTTCGTCGAGCAGATCGATCGCCTTGTCGGGCAGGCGGCGATCGCGCAGGAAGCGGCCGGCCAGCTCGGCCGCGCGGCGGATCGCCGGACGCGTGTAGCGAATGCCGTGATGGTCTTCGTAGCGCGCGCGCAGGCCCTCGAAGATCTTGACCGTCTCGTCGACGCTCGGCTCGGCGACCTCGACCTTCTGGAAGCGACGCGACAGCGCCTGGTCCTTCTGGAAGGTCTGGCGGTATTCCTCCCAGGTGGTGGCGCCGATGCAGCGCAGCGTGCCGGCCTGGAGCGCGGGCTTGAGCAGGTTGGAGGCGTCCATCGAGCCGCGGCCGGCGCTGCCGGCGCCGACCAGGGTGTGGATTTCGTCGATGAAGAGCACCGGCTTGACGCCGTCCTCGCTCTGCGCGTCGAGCGCCGCGAGCACCGCCTTGAGACGGTTTTCGAAGTCGCCGCGGTAGCGCGTGCCGGCGAGCAGCGCGCCGAGGTCGAGGCGGAAGAGGCGGACGCTGCGGAATGCCTCGGGGACGTCGCCGTCGATGATCTTGCCCGCCAGGCCCTCGACCAGCGCGGTCTTGCCGACGCCCGGGTCGCCGACGTAGATCGGGTTGTTCTTGCGCCGGCGCTGGAGGATATGGAGCGTGCGGCTGATCTCTTGGACGCGGCCGATCAGCGGATCGAGCTTGCCGCCCTCGGCGAGCGCGGTGAGGTCCGGCGGGTATGCTTCGAGCGCGGCGCCGGCGCCGCCGGGCTCTTCGTCGCCGAACGGGCCACCGCCCTCGTCGTCGGCCGGCATGCGCGACGGACG
>JBCCOR010000205.1:0-7912 GCA_039025295.1 Acidobacteriota bacterium | reverse complement strand
GCGCCGCTCGCGCGCTACCGCAGCGACGATCCGCCGGCCGACGCGGCCGCCGCCGCAGCCGCGAGCGACCGCGCTGACGCGGCCGCGAACGACAACGTCCGCCCGCGCTTTGCGGGACGCCTGGTCGTCCTGGTCGACCGCGGCACCCAGGGGCCGGCCGAGGTGCTGGCGACGGTGCTGCGCCAGCGCGCCGACGCGACGCTGGTAGGGGAGCAGACGTTCGGCCACGCCGGTCGCCAGACGCTGATCGCGCTGTCGAACGGCGGTCGTCTGCTGCTGACCGACGCGTTCTACGCCGGCCCCGACGGAACGCCGCTGCACGAGCCGCTCGAGCCGGACGAGCGCGTGCGCATCTTCGACCAGCTGCAGCTCGGCGACGACGACACGGTCGATCCGGTGCTCGATCGCGCGATCGAACTGCTGCGCGACGACGCCTCGGCCGGCGACGCGCTCGATCGGGCCGCCTGAGGCGATGGCGTCCGCCAAGGGCCGGCCGTCGCGCGCATCCGCCGCGCCGCCGCGCCGCCGCGGTCCGCTGCTGCTGATCGGGCTGATCGTGCTCGTCGGCTTCGGCATCGGTCTCTACTTCGGCACCGAGCTCGCCAAGCCGCCGCCGCCGCCGGATCTGCTGGCACCGGTGGCGCCGCTGGCCGCGCGCGAGGCATCCGCCGCATCGCCGGCCGCGCCACCGGCATCTGCCGGGCCACCATCTGCGGCAGCATCGCCGACGCCGCCCGCGTCTGCGGCGGCCAGTGCGCCGTCCGCGGGGGCCAGTGCGCCGGCCGCCGGTTTACCAGCCGCCGAGGGTGCGCCGCGCCTGGCGATCGTGATCGACGATCTCGGCCGCAGCATCGAGGCGGTCGACGCGCTGGCGCAGCTCGGCATTCCGATTACCTACGCCGTGCTGCCCTACGAATCGCGCACCGCCGAGGTCGTCGCGCGCCTGCGCGCGCGCGGTGCGGCGATGCTCTGTCATCTGCCGATGGAGGCGCTCGGCGGCGCCGATCCCGGTCCGGGCGCGCTGCGCAGCGCGATGTCGGAGCCGGAGCTGATCGCGGCGGTGCACCACGCGCTGGCCGAGGTGCCCGGCGCGCAGGGCGTCAACAACCATATGGGCTCAGCGATCGTCACCAATCCCGACAAGATCCGCGCCGTGCTCGGCGTGGTGCGCGACGAAGGCCTGTATTTTCTCGACAGCCGTACCAGTGCCGACACCCTCGGCTTCGCCACCGCGCGGGCGATGGGCATTCCGGCCGCCGAGCGACGGATTTTCCTCGACGTCGAGCAAACCACCGACTACGTGCGCCAGCAGTTCGCCCTGCTGCTCGAGGCGGGACGGCGCGACGGGACAGCGATCGCGATCGGTCATCCGCACGCGGTAACCCTCGACACCCTGCGTACGCTGGTGCCCGAAGCGGTCGCGGCCGGCTATCGCTTCGTGCCCCTCGCCGAGCTCACCACGCCGCCCGTGACGACGCCGAGCGCGTCGACGGCGCGCTGAGGCGCACTGTCGTGTCAGACGACGTGCGTTCGCCCGCAGCACTGGTCGAGCGCTTGCGCACGCGCCCGCTGGTGCCGGCGCTCGAGCTGCTGCGGCGTCACGCGGCGCGCGCGGGTGCGACGCCGATCGCCCTCTGGGCGCGCTTCGAGCGCGACGGCTATCTGCCCGCCGACGACGCCCCGCAGGACGGCCCCGACATTCCGCCCTATCGCTGGCTCGAGGGGCAGTGGTTCGGCGAGGACGGCACGGTCTATCTGCTGCGCGATCCCGAGCTCGAGCCGCTCGGTCGACTGCCGCTGATCGTCGGCGTGCGTCATCTCGGCGCGATGCCCAAGACCGGCGCGCCGCTGATCCTGCGCGTGCCGCGCGCGCCACGACTGATCCGCGAGCGTCTCGGCTTCACGTCGGGCGTCTTCCGCATTGACGGCGCGCAGCTCGGCGGCATGCTGGTGCACATTCGCCGCGAGATGCTGGTTCGCGCCAGCATGCTGCCCGATCTCAGCGGCGACGACGGCGGCGATTCCGGCGCGCCGCCGGCCTGATCGTTCGGTAGCACCGCGCGCGTCTTCGACAAGACGCCGCCCTTTTTCCTCGGCTTTACCGCGAATCGCACGAAGCGAACGTCATAAGCCAAAGCGCCGGACCGCTGCTGTGGCGACGGCCCGGCGCGTGATGATGTCGATCGCGGTCCGAAATCCTTCGACTGGTGCCGACGCAGGTTCAGGCTCAGGCAAGACCGAACGCCGCCAGCGCGCGCTCGGCGACGGCCTCGCCGTGCTCCTGCACGAAATGCCCGGACTCGGCCACTTCCATCGGCGCCGGGCATCCGCGAATGATGCCCTGAAGCGGGCGCATGACGTCCGGTCCGAGCATGGCGTCCTGCATGCCGATCGCCATGAAGCTCTGGCCGCGCCAGTCGTTCTGCCAAAAGCGGAGGGCCTGACGCGACACGTCGATGCCCTCGACGCCTTCGGTGGTCGCGACGAGCTCCGGGAATCGCCGCACGCCCGCTTTGTAGCGCGGGTCGGGGAACGGTGCGGCATAGGCAGCGGCTTCGGCGTCTTGTATCGCCGGTTCGGCTTTCTTCATCACGGTCTCGACGGGCACATCCGGATTCGATGCGACGAAGGCCTTCCAGGAATCGAACGCCGCGCTCTTCACGGGCGTCGCCATGATGGCCGTGTTCATGACCAGGAGGCGGCTGAAGCGCTCGGGCATGTCCACGGGGAAGGTGAGGCCGAGGATGCCGCCCCAGTCCTGGCAGACCAGCGTGATGTTCGTAAGGTCGAGACGGCGGATGAGCGCCAGCATGTAGCTGCGGTGATAGTGAAAGTCGTACACTGCGTCGTCGACGGGCTTGTCCGAGCGGCCGAAGCCCAGCCAGTCAGGTGCGACCACGCGAACGCCGGCAGCGGTGAAGACCGGGATCATCTTGCGGTAGAGATAGCTCCACGTGGGCTGGCCGTGGAGACAGAGAAACACCTCCTTGGCGTCCGCGGGCCCTTCGTCCAGGTAGTGGCCGCGCAGGCCGGCGTAGCCGGGCAGATCCTCGACGTAGTGCGGGGCGAAATCGTAGTCCGGCAGTGCTTCGAATCGTTCGTCAGGTGTGCGCAGGATGTCCATGGAGGCTCTCAGGTTGGTGGGTGGTGGGATGGTCTGGGGTCGGTGCGGCCATGAACGTCGCCATGGTCGAAAAATCCGCGTCGAGCTTGCCCGCGGCCTCGGCCTTGCGGAAGAGCGCGAGATAGCCATTCACCACGGATGGATCGAGCTGGCGCGCCTCCATGACGGCCACGAGATGGTGAAGGGCGCTGTAGTGCGTGGCGACCGTCGCCAGCGTTGCGTCGTCACGATCGAACCGGCCCGCGGCCGTCCGCTGGATGAAGTCGGTCACCAGGGCCTGCACGACCGGCGCGGACGCCGTCCACTGCTCGGTCAACAGGGTGAGGTCGAGGCCCTCGGCCTGGCACACCGCAACCGCGTGGACCGCTCCGAAGAGACTGCCCCACATCATGCTGAGCGCAGCCGTGTCGAGCGCGTTCGCCTGCCCGGGATCCTCGCCCACGTGCTGGACCGTGGCGATCGTCTCGAGGACGTCGGCGATGGCCGCCGATACAGATGGGTCTCCCGCAACCACGAGGAGCGCCGCAGGGCTGCCGATCAGATCCGGGGTCGCCAAGATCGCCCCGTCGAGATAGCGCGCGCCCTGGGCCGTGGCCCAGTCCGCCGCCGCGCGCGCCTCGGCCGGCGTGCCGGATGTCAGCTCGACGAGCGTCTTGCCGCGCAGATCCGCAGCCACGTTCGCCGCGTGCAGGAAACTGGCCGTCGCTGGGTAGTCGCGGACGTTGACAATCACGATATCCGCGCCGTCGATCGCCTCGACGACGGTATCCGCCACCCGCGCGCCGTCGGCTGCGAGCGGCTCGGCTTTCTGCTTCGTTCGATTCCACACGGCGACCGGATAGCCGCCGATGCGCAGCGCGCGGGCGAGCGCGGAACCCATCGCGCCAGTGCCGAGAATAGAGATGCTTGCTTTCACGTTGACCTCGTCGTACATCATGAATGGAGATGTCGGATGGTTGCGCGCGTGCGGCCTGCGACGAAGGACGGGCCAGCGGCCGCGCGCGCAGCGAGAACGTAGCAAGATGTCGCGACTAGGTCAAGTGACCTGGTCGAATGACCTAGTCAAATGGTCGAGCCAGCGCGCTGCGCATGCCAGACGTGATCGACGGGACACGCGGCACTTTTGTCGACGTCGACGATCGGTCAAACTGTGTGCGACAGACGCCGTCCACAGCCATCAATCGAGGTTGCATCCATCGTGGGACAAGCCCCGCGCAGACCGAAAGAAGACGTTATTCTCCGCACCGCTCTGGACATCCTCCGGATGGAGGGCGATCGCGGTTTGACCATGCGCGCCCTGGCTGCCAAGGCAGGCATGTCGCTCAGCAACGTGCAGTACTACTTCCGCAACAAGGACGTGCTGCTGGTCGCGCTCGTCGAGGACTACTTCGACGACTGTGTGGATGTCATCCGGCAGATCGCCTCGGCGACCGACGCAGGGGCCGATCGGGACGAGCGGGTGCGGCAGTTCTTCACGACCATGCTGAAGGGCAGCCGGGAGATGGTCGAGATGTGCGCGATCTTCCGGGAGTTTTGGGCGATTGCGACGCGCAACCGAGCGGTCGCGCGCACGCTCGATCACTACTACCGGCGCTATGCCGACATCCTCTGCGGAGAGCTGTTTCCCAACGTCGTGGACGAGCGCGTCCGGGAATCGATCAAGCTGCTGATCGTGCCGTACCTCGAAGGGTATTCGATCACTGGGCGCGCGCTCGAGAAGGACCCGGCAGAGGTTGCGGCCATGCTCAGCCGCCTCGCGGCGTCCCTCTGCCAGCCTAGCTAAACCAGCCCGTCCAGGCCGCGCGCCGGGGTCCTCAGCCGTTGGCGGACCGGCCGTCCGTCAGGGCGTCGGTCCAGCGGCGGATGGCCGCGTCGGCGTCGCGGCCGCGGGCGTGGCGGGCGATCGCGAATCGCAGCAGATCGTCGACCAGCTGCGGCAGCGGGCGGCCGCCGAGAGCCCACAGGCGCGGGTACATCGAGATGTCGGTGAAGCCCGGCGCGGTGTTGATCTCGTTGACGTAGACGCCCGACGATCCGTCGTCGGCCGCGCCGTGCGCGACGAGGAAATCGACCCGCGCCATGCCCTCGCCGTCGATCGCCGCGAACGCCTCGACCGCCCACGCGCGCAGCCGCGCCGTCAGCGCTTCCGAGACCTCGGCCGGCGCGACCAGGGTCGCCGCGTCGTCGAGGTACTTGTCGGCGTAGTCGTAGAACGCCTGGCCGGCGACGATCTCGCCCAGCGGCGATGCCTCGATCGCACCGGTTTCGCCGATCACCGCGCACTCGATCTCGCGGCCGACGATGCCGCGCTCGATCAGAACGCGCTGATCGAAGCGCAGCGACTCGGCGACCGCGTCGCCGAGATCGTCCTCTGCGCCGACGCGCACGACGCCGACGCTCGAGCCGCCGACGCAGGGTTTGACGAACACCGGCCGCGGCCAGTCGATCGCCGGTGCGATCGCGGCCGCGCGGTCGTCGGCAAACGCCGCGCGGGCAACGACGCGCCAGGGCACAACCGGCAGGCCGGCGGCCTGGAGCACGCGCTTGCACAGCAGCTTGTCCATCGCCACCGCGCTCGCCGCGATGCCGGTGCCGACGTAGGGCAGATCGAGCATCTCGGCGAGGCCCTGCAGCGCGCCGTCTTCGCCGCCCGTGCCGTGGACGATGGGGAAGAGGGCGTCGAGTGGTCCGCTGTCGAGCAGCGCGGTGAGCGAATCGGCGATCGGGCTGCTGCCGCCGTCGCCCGCGACGTGCGCGCAAGCGGGATCGTCGAGCGCGCGCTGGCCCGCTGCGGCCGGTATCCAGCACCCGCGCTGATCGATCAGCAGCGGCACGACGACGTGGCCGGCCTCGGCCAGGCCGCGCGCGACGGTGCGCGCCGAGCGCAGCGAGATCTGATGCTCGACGCTGCGTCCGCCGAAGACCAGGCCGACCCGCAGCGATCCGTTCGCGCGCGTCATGATCTGCCTCAGCCCAGCACGACCAGGCGCAGATCCTCGACCGGCTCGAGCGCCCGCAGCGCCTCGAGCACCGCGTCATTCGGCTTCTGATCGACGCGCACCACCGCCAGGGCGCGGTGCGAGCCCGGATGACGCGCGAGATGGATCTCAGCGATGTTGACCCCCGCGTCGCCGAGGTAGGTGCCGACCTTGCCGACCACGCCCGGCACGTCGCGGTTGCGCACGACGAGCAGGATGTCCTTGGGCCGGAACTCGACGCGGTAGTCGTCGACCTGGACGATGCGCGGATCTTGGCCCAGGCTGAGCGTGCCGCTGAGCGTCACCGCGTGGTCGGCGCTGGTGATGCGTACGCGCACCAGCTCGGGATAGTCGGCGTCGTCGCTGTGGCGCACGCGCTGCACCTTGAGGCCGCGCTCGGTGGCGATCTTTTCGGCGTTGACGTAGTTCACCGCCTCGCCGAGATGGGGCGCGAGCACACCCTTGAGCGCGGCGATCATCACCGGCACCTCGAGCGCGTCGTCGAGGCCCCACTGCTCGACGGTCACCGCCGTCGGCGCGCCGTCGAGCAGGCCGCAGGCGTTGTGGCCGTGGCGCTGGGCGTGGCGCAGATCGGGCTCGCTGGGGGCGCCGGCCGGCCGGACGGGCTGGTTGACGGCCGTGACCGCCAGCGAGCCGTCGAGCGCCTTGACCACCATGCGCGCGGTGTCGGTCGAGATGCGCAGCTGTGCTTCCTTGGTCGAGGCGCCGAGATGGGGCGTGCCGACCACCCGCGGATGCGAGGCCAGGTCATAGTCGGTCGGCGGTTCCTGGGCGAAGACGTCGAGGCCGGCGCCGCCGATCTGGCCGCTTTCGAGCGCCGCGAGCAGCGCCGCTTCGTCGACCACGCCGCCGCGGCCGCAGTTGATCAGCAGCGCGCCCTGCTTCATCTGTGCCAGACGTTCGGCGTCGATCAGGTTGCGGGTGTCGTCGGTCAGCGGCGTGTGCAGCGTGACCACGTCAGCGCGGCTGAGCAGATCGTCGAGCGTCACCGGCTCGGCACCCGCACGGCGCGCGGCGCGCTCGTCGAGGAACGGATCGTAGGCGAGAACCTCCATGTCGAACGCCTGCGCGCGCTTGGCGACCGCCTGGCCGATGCGGCCAAAGCCGATCACGCCCAGCACCTTGTGCTGCAGCTCGACGCCGACGAACGCTTTGCGGTCCCAGCGCGACGCCTTCATGCTGGCGTCGGCCTCGGCGACCCGGCGGGCGAGTGCCAGCAGCAGGGCGAAGGTGTGCTCGGTGGCCGAGATCAGGTTGGCGGTCGGCGCGTTGACCACCAGGATGCCGCGCTCGGTGGCGGCTGGAATGTCGACGTTGTCGACGCCGATGCCGGCGCGGCCGACGACCTTGAGCTTGGTCCCCGCGGCGAGCAGCTCGGCCGTGACCTTGGTGCCGCTGCGCACCACCAGCGCGTCTGCGTCGGCGAGCAGCTCGGCCAGCCGCGGCTTGTCTTCAGGGCCGACCTCGATGACCTCGTGACCGGCCTCGCGCAGCATGGCAAGGCCGGTGGCCTGCAGGGGATCGGAAACCAGAATGCGGTACATGGATGAAGCGTCCTCTCGGTTGATCGGCGACGCCCGTCGGGTCGTCGCGGGCAGTTGGGTTTTGGAAGGTTCGAAAATCGGGCGTTATTCGATGAACGGATGCGGCCGGCGCAGCGCGTCGATCAGCGCGCACGCGTCCCAGTGGCGGGCGCGCGCAGCGGCGTCGCGGGGCGCGTCGTCGGCTGCGCGCGCGTCCTGGGCGATCCGGTAGCGCGGCGCATCGCCGTCGACGAGCGGTACGAGCG
>JBCCOR010000204.1:0-7915 GCA_039025295.1 Acidobacteriota bacterium | reverse complement strand
GATCGCGGTGCCGAGCTCGATCGCGCGCCGCGCGACCGTCGCGCCCTCAGGACCGTCGACCGCGACGTAGACGAACGGCGCGGTCTGGTCGATCAGCACGGCGGCGTCGGGGATCAGCAGCGCGTCGTAGGGACCGCGACCGGGGATGCGCACCGTGGCGAACATGCCCGGCAGCAGCAGATGGTCGGGGTTGGCGAAGCGCGCGCGCACCTCGAGCGTGCCGGTGGCGCGGTCGATCTCGTTGTCGATGAAGTCGATCGCGCCGGCGTGTGGAAAGCCGGTTTCGTCGCTCAGCTGCAGGTACGCGGGCGGTCCGACGCGGCGGTCGGGCGTGGCCGCGCCGGCCGGCAGCGCATCGTTCCCGCCGTCGCTGTGGGCCAGGCCGCCGTCCTGCTGGCGCGCGTAGCGCAGCACGAGCGTTTCGCTGGCGCTGAAGTAGGCGTCGATCGGATCGAGCGCGACCAGCGTGGCCAGGTGCGTGCCGTCGGCGTCGCCGCCGCGCACCAGGTTGCCCTCGGTGACCACGGCGCGCCCGACGCGTCCGGCGATCGGCGCGCGCACCTGGGTGAAGGTGACGTCGAGCGCGGCGACGTCGCGCTCGGCCTGGGCGGCGTCGCGGCTGGCCTCGGCGGCGTCGCGGGCCTGCTGGCGGGCGTCGAATTCCTCTTCCGAGATGGCGCGCGGCTCGAACAGCAGCCGCGCGCGCTCGAGCTCGCGCTCGGTGCGCGCGAGCGCGGTCTCGGCGGCGGCCAGCTCGGCCTCGGTCCGGCGCAGCTCGGCTTCGAACGGACGCGGGTCGATGGTCATCAGCAGATCGCCCGCGGCGACCTGGGCGCCTTCCTCGAAGTGCACCGTGCGCAGGGCGCCGCTGACCCGCGCGCGCAGCTCGACGCGGTCGACCGCGCGCAGGCGGGCGGTGAAGGTGTCCCACTCGGTGACCTGCTCCGCGACCGGACGCACGATCGTCACCGGCAGCGCGGGCGGCGGTCCGCCCGGCGGTCCCGCGCCCGGCGGTCCGGCGCCCGGGGGCCCACCGCCCGGCGGTCCGCAGCCGATCGCCGTCAGCAGGCCCGCGAGCAGCAGGCTCGCGAGCGGCAGGCCGTGCAGCCTGCAGCGTCCGACCGCGGTCGGATGGCTGGACGCCCGACGGAGACGCGGGGACGACGGCGCGATGCGTGACGGCGACATGATCGATCGAGGGCCTGGCGTGGGTCGACGGGCGGCGCGGTGCGGAACAGACGGGCGTCGGACAATCCGTGCAAATGAATACAGTTATGCAATGATGCGACAGCCCGACCCGGATTGCAATGTCCGGCCGCGCCGAAGTCTCACGAATCCGCCCGGCGGGGTCGCGACGGCGACGGACAGATCCGCTACGATGAGCGCTATGGCTGATCCAATGACCACGTCCTCCGAACCCCTCATCGCCTTCTCGCCGCCGTGGGCGGCGGCGCTCGCCGATGCGCTTCGCGCCAATGAAGACTATCGTCGTCACGCACAGACGTGGGAAGGCACCCTCGCCTTCGTGTTGGCCGCGGACGCCGAGGCGACGGGCCGCGGTGTGGTGCTCGATCTGTGGCACGGCGACTGCCGCGACGCGCGCAGCGTCGAAGCGCCCGACGGCGGCGCCGCGCTTGACGTCGACTACGTCATCCGCGGCAACGCCGCGGCCTGGGAGCGGGTGCTGACCGGCTCCCTCGAACCGATCTTCGGCCTGATGTCGGGCAAGCTCAAGCTGGTGCGCGGCAAGCTCACCGGCCTGACGCCCTACATCAAGGCCAGCAAAGCGATCGTGCAGTCGGCTGTCGACATCGGCAGCCAGCTGCCCGACGACGCGTGAGGCGGGCCGGCCGCAGCAGCCGGATTCGGCGGCCTGCCGCGCGACGACCGCGCCGCCGTCGTCGTCCCCTCGCCCTGGATGTGCGGAGTCGCCTCGCGGCTGCGCCTGAACGATGCCGCGCCGGCGATTCCGCCGCGCGGCCGGAGATACTTTCATGACCGCTTCCGATGCTTCCGCCCCCAGCCGTACGTTCCAGTCCACCAGCGCGCGCGGACTCGACTTCACCCTGCCGCCGATGCGCCTATGGGAGAAAGCCAAGCGCTTCGGCGTGTGGAACCCGAGCGCGATCGACTTCACCCGCGACGCCGCCGACTGGGCGAAGCTGCGTCCGCTCGAGCAGACCGTCATCCTGCACCTGACCAGCCTGTTCCAGGGCGGCGAGGAGTCGGTGACCCTCGATCTGCTGCCGCTGATCGGCGCGATCGCCGACGAGGGACGGCTCGAGGAGGAGATGTTCCTCACCGCCTTCCTGTGGGAAGAGGCCAAGCACGTCGAGGTCTTCCGCCGCTTCCTCGACGACGTCGCCCACTGCCGCGACGATCTGAGCACGTTCCACGGTCCGAACTACCGGGCGATCTTCCACGAGGCGCTGCCGCAGGCGCTCGGTGCGCTGCGCGACGATCCGTCGCCGGTGGCGCAGGCGCGCGCGTCGGTGACCTACAACATGATCGTCGAAGGCGTGCTGGCCGAGACCGGCTACCACGGCTACCACCAGATGCTGACCGAGAACGATCTGATGCCGGGCATGTGTGAAGCGGTCGGCAACCTCAAGCGCGACGAGTCGCGCCACATGGCCTACGGTGTCTACCTGCTGTCGCGCCTGGTCGCCGAGCACGGCGATCCGGTGTGGGAGGCGATCGAGGACCAGATGACCCGTTTGCTGCCGCACGCCCTCGGCGTCATCGAGGAGATCTTCGAACCCTACGAGGCGATGCCGTTCGATCTCGATCGCGAGGCCTTCCTGACCTTCGGCATGACGCAGTTCCAGCGGCGCCTGGCGCGCATCGAGAAGTCGCGCGAGCAGACCCTCGACCAGGTCAACAAGCAGAGCGCTCAGGATCCCGCCGCCGTCGACGCGTCGTCGGCCGAAGCTGCGGGCGGCTGAGATGGTCGACGCCAGCGATCTCATCTCGGCCGCACAGCTCGCCGGGCTGCCCGACAGCACCGACGGCGATCTGCTGCGCCACACCCTGGCGGATCGGCGTCCGCCCGAGCATCGGCGCATCTTCACCAACCGCACGCTGCGCATGGAGACGATCCGCTTCGTCGGCTTCGATCTCGACTGGACCCTCGCCGACTACGATCTCGACGCGATGTCGCGCCTGACCTTCGAGCTCGGGCTCGACCATCTGGTCACCAAGGCGGGCTATCCGCGGCGCGTGCGTCAGGCGGAATACGATCCGCAGTTCACCCGCCGCGGCCTGATCGTCGACACCGAGGCCGGCACGGTGTTGAAGATGAACCGCCATCGCTACGTCGGCCGCGCCTACCGCGGGCGCACCTACCTCGACGCCAAGATCCGCGCCGAGCTCTACCGCCGTGCGCCGATCAATCCGGCCAGCAAGCGCTTCCACTTCATGGACACGCTCTTCGAGCTGCCCGAGATCAACATCTTCGCCGAGCTGGTCGAACTCGAGCAGCAGCGCGCAACGCGCGACGATCCGCTGCCGGCGTACGATCAGCTCTACCGCGACGTGCGGCGCACGATCGACGGCCTGCACGCCGACGGCACGCTCAAGAGCGCGATCCTGTCGGATCTGCCGCACTATTTGCCGCGCGATCCCGACACGGTGCGCGCGCTGCATCGCCTGGCGCTCGGCGGGCGCAAGCTGCTGCTGATCACCAACTCCGAGTGGTATTACACCGACGCCCTGTGCCGTCATCTCTTCGCCGACGTCCTGCGCCCCGATCAGCACTGGCGCTCGCTCTTCGATCTGGTGATCGTGAGCGCTGCCAAGCCGGGGTTCTTCAGCAAGCGTCGTCCGTTCGTCGAGCTCGACGATACCGGCGAGCCGGTGCGCGAGGTCGACACGCCGGCGTGGCACGGTCTCTACGAGGGCGGCAACCGCGAGGGCTTGATGCAGCTGATCGACGCGCCCGGCGAGCAGGTGCTCTACGTCGGCGACCACATCTACGGCGATATTTTCTCGTCGAAGGCCAACGCCACCTGGCGCACCGCGCTCGTGGTGCGCGAGATGGAAGACGAGCTGCGCGTGCTGCAGACCCTGGAGGGCAAGCTGCGCATTCGCCAGGCGCTGCGCG
Source organism: Acidobacteriota bacterium (assembly GCA_039025295.1). GTDB lineage: Bacteria > Acidobacteriota > Thermoanaerobaculia > Multivoradales > J023 > JBCCOR01. The sequence goes on along the minus strand of JBCCOR010000204.1, from coordinate 3,813 downwards.
CCGAGCTGACCGACTTCGGCCTGCAGATGGACGATCTCAAGGACGTCCGCACGCTCTATCGGCAGATCCATCGCGGCGCGTCGGGCAACGGCGCGTCGTCGCCCGCCGCCGCGACGCTCGACGAGATCGACCGTCGCCTGGCGACCATGGAAAACGAGCATCGCGCCATGCGCCAGCACACCGGCCGGCTGCAGCGCGAGATCTCCCAGCAGCTCAACCGCTACTGGGGCTCGCTCTTCAAGCAGGGCGCCAACAAGAGTTTGTTCGGCAGCCAGGTCGACGACTTCGCCTGCGTCTACACCTCGCGCGCCAGCAACTTTGCGTACTATGGCAGCAATCACTACTACCGTTCGCTGCGCGATCCGATGATGCACGAGGCGCTGGCCTGAGGGCTGCGCCGATCCGTCGAGGAGAATCCGTCCCCCATGTCCGCTTCCGTATCGACCCGTTCGTCCGTGCTCGACGAGCTCGCCTGGCGCGGTCTGCTCTACGATCAGACCGAGGGCCTGGCCGCGCATCTCGAGGCCGGACCCGTGACCGCCTACATCGGCTTCGACCCGACCGCTGACAGCCTGCACGTCGGCTCGCTGCTGCCGATCCTCCATCTCGTCCGCCTGCAGCGCGCCGGCCATCACGCGATCGCCGTCGTCGGCGGCGGCACCGGCATGATCGGCGATCCGAGCGGCAAGCAGAAAGAGCGTCAGCTGCTCACGACCGAGATCGTCGAGGCCAACATCGCCGGCATCCGCGGCCAGCTGGCGCGCTTCCTCGCGTTCGACGGCGTCGACAACCCGGCGCGCATCGTCAACAACGCCGACTGGCTGCTCTCGGCGCAGCTGGTCGACTTCCTGCGCGACGTCGGCAAGCACTTCAGCGTCAACGTCATGCTGGCGCGCGAGTCGGTGCAGCGGCGGCTCAAGGGCGAGGGCATTTCCTTCACCGAGTTCTCCTACCAGCTGCTGCAGGCCTGGGACTTCCAGGTGCTGCACGAGCGCCACGGCTGCACGCTGCAGCTCGGCGGCAGCGACCAGTGGGGCAACATCGTCGCCGGCATCGACCTGATCCGTCGGATGAGTGGCGGCGCGCGCGCCTACGGCCTGGTGTCGCCGCTGGTGACGACCTCGGCCGGCGTGAAGTTCGGCAAGACCGAGGCGGGCACGATCTGGCTCGATCCGAAGCGCACCTCGCCGTACCGCTTCTACCAGTTCTGGCGCAACACGCCCGACAGCGACGTCGCGCGCTATCTGCGTTTCTTCACCTTCCTCGACGCCGAGGCGATCGACGATTTGGTGGCGGCCGATCCGGGCGCGGCGCAGCTGCAGCTGGCGCACGAGGTGACGGCGATGGTCCACGGTGAGGACGCCGTGACGCGCGCCGTGCGCGCCTCCGAGCTGCTCTTCAGCCGCGGCGGCGGCGAGACCGATCTGCGCGACGCCGGCCTGAGCGCCGACGACGTGCTCGCGGTCTTCGACGACGTGCCGTCGAGCCGCATCGACGCGTCGCGCTTCGACGGTGACGGCATGGCGCTGGCCGAGCTCTTCGCGCTGGCGGGCGTGACGCCGTCGAAGGGCGCGGCGCGCCGGCTGATCCGCGAGGGCGGCGCGTACGTCAACAACCGCCGCCTGCGCGACGAGCAGACGGCGATCACCCGCGACGACTGCCTCGACGGTACGCTGCTGATCCTGCGCAAGGGCCAGAAGCACTACCATCTGGTGACGCTCGCCGCGGACGACGCGGAGGTGGCGTCATGAGCGCGGTCAAGCCGATCGAGCTGCCGCCGCTGCCCGAGGGCGCTGCCGTTCGCAAGCGCGACGTGGCCTTCCTGCTCGGCACCGACGAGCACATTCCGGCCGAGGCGCGCGTTGGCCTGGCGCCGCGCCATCTCACCGCGCTGCGCACCGCGCTCGAGGCCCAGGGCCTGGCGCCGCGGCTCTTCGTGCACGCCGGCGCGGGCGCCCGCGCGCGCGCCGCGGACGCACCCGACGGCTTCACCGACGCGGCGTATCGCGACGCGGGCGCCGAGGTGGTAACGCCCGCGCAGCTTGCGCAGCTGGGCGATCTCGACGTGGTCCACGCGCTCAAGGAGCCGACGACGTACGAGGCCGATCTGCAGGGCGGCTTCCTGCGCGTCGGCGCGCTGCATTTGGCCAGCCGTCCGCCGGGCGTGTGCCGCATGCTGCAGACGCGCACCTTCGGCGGTCTCTTCGACGGCGCGACGATCGGCAGCTGCAGCCATCTCGTCGACGGCGGCGACCGCACGCCGATCGTCGGCAGCATGTCGCGCTTCGCGGGCACGGTCGCGGGCGCGCGCGTGCGCGACACGCTGGCGGCCAGCAAGGCCCAACCAGGCCGCATCGTGGTGATCGGCGGCGGCGTCGCCGGCCGCAGCGCGATCGAGCAGGTGGCCGACGTCGCCGGCGAGCTGGTGGTGGTCGAGCCCTATCGTCCGCTGCATCGCCTGCTGGCCGCGCGCCTGTGGGCCAAGGGCCTGGGCGAAAACGACTTCCGCCTGGTGCAGGCGTTCACGCCCGATCTGCTCGACGACGCGATCGGCCTGGTGTTCGCGCACCGCTCCGGCGCGCGCGCGGCGGAGAAGGTGTGCACGCTCGAGGACGTTCTGACGATGCGCGCGGGCGCGGCGATCGCCGACATCGCGGTCGACCAGGGCGGCAGCATTCTCGTCCCGGGCTACCGCGAGACCGACGACGCGGTCACCAACCGCGACCGGACGAACGCGCATCTCGAGGCCGCGGCCCGCGACTACACGTACTACGCCGAGGTCAACATGCCGCGCGAGATGCCGCATCCGGCCTCCGACACCCACGGCGACGCGGTCGCGCCCTACGTCGCGCTGCTGCTGCTCTTGTGCGGCGTCCACGGCGGTCCGGCGGGCGCGATGGAGGCGATCTGCGCGCACGAGCCGCAGACCTTCACCGACGTCAACACGGCGGCGGCGCTGAGTCCGCTGGCGCGCAAGATCATGGACGTGCGCAACGGCCTCCAGCTGGCGGTGCGCCGCGGCGAGGTGCGCATCATGCATCCCGACATCGAGGCCGATCAGCCGCTCTCGAGCTGGGTACGCGGCTGCGCCGCGGGCTGAAGACGCGGCTGCGCCGCGGGCTGAAGACGCGGCTGCGCCGCGGGCTGAAGACGCGGCGAAATTTTCCGAAAAATCTGGTCCTGAACTTTGGGATTTCCCGTCCTGCACTCGTTTAGTTGAGTGTAGGACGTTTTCTTTTCGGGAGATCCCATGCGACCCAACCGTCTTCTGCCTTCGTGTCTCTTCGCCGCGCTGCTGGCGCTCTTTGCCGCGCAACCCGCCGCGGCGGGCGAGGTTCCGCAGCACCCCAACCCCTTCGATGACCTGCCCCAGCACGTGCTCGACGAGCTCGCCGCTGGCGGCGAGGTGACGATCGACCATGAGTACCAGCACGGCGTCCGCACGAAGTCCACGTACCGCGGCGCCGACTGGCATCTGCTCGACCGCACGGTCGACCGCTCCGGCGTGGTTCTGTCGGAGCGCGACGCGTCCGGGCTCGAGATCGCGTACGACTACGATCAGCTCCATCGCGTGACGGCGGTGAAGCCGAGCGCGTCGCACGGCGGCGCGTGGGTGCAGATCCGTCACTCGATCGTCGCGACCGGCCCGAAGATGGAGCTCTTCTACCGTCCGAACGGCTCGACAACCGCGACGCCCATCGCGCGCGAGGAGCTCTACTTCGACGGCCACGGCAGGCTGTGGAAGGAGCGTCGCCTGATGCCGGGCGCCGTCTGGGCCGAACGGCTGACCGAGCGGCACGCCTCCGGGGAGCT
>JBCCOR010000203.1:0-7937 GCA_039025295.1 Acidobacteriota bacterium | reverse complement strand
GGCGGCGGGCCTGCTGCTGCTGGCGTCGGTGTACGGCCTCGTGGGCGGCATCGCCTGGCAGACGGCGCGCCTCGACGAAACCGCGGTTTCCGCCGAGGAAGGCGCGACCCTGATCGCCGGGCAGCGCGCGGCGGCGGCGGGCGCGGCCGCGCGCAGCGGCCGGGTCGGCAACGTCCAAACCTTCGCCGCCCTGCCGCCGGCGCCGCTGGCGGCGTTCTCGGTCGGTTTGGAGGATCTCTATCCCAAGCGCGCCGAGATCTCGGTCTGGGAGCGGGCCGACACGCTCTTCGGTCGCTACCAGCTGGAGAGTCCGCTGAGCCTTTTGGTTGGCCGCTTCGATCTCGGCTTCGTGGTGCTCTATCTGCTGCCGCTGTTCGTGCTCGCGCTGTCGTACGACCTCCTGGCGGGCGAGCGCGAGCGGGGCACGCTGGCGCTCGTTTTGATGCAGCCGGTGAGCCTGTCGCGCCTGGTGCTCGCCAAGCTGCTGGCGCGCCTGATCTGGCTGACGGCGTTCTTGGCGATCACCGTCGTGGCCGGCGGGCTCGTCGCCCGGGTGCCGATCGACATCTGGCCGCGTCTCGTCGGCTGGTTCGCCATCGCCTGGCTCTACGGCCTGTTCTGGCTGGCGCTCGCGGCCTGGGTCGCCACCCTGACGCGTCGCGCCGAAACCTGCGCCGCCGCGCTCGCCGTTCTCTGGCTGGCGATCGTGCTGGTGATTCCGGGCCTGCTCAACGTCGCCGCGCAGGCCGCGAGTCCGACGCCGTCGCGGCTCGAGTTCGTCACCGCCATGCGCGCCGCAACGAGCGAGGCGTCGCGGGAGAGCGCCGAGATTCTCGCGTCGTACTACCACGAGCATCCGGAGCTGGCGGCGAACGGGCAGCAGGGCGGCTTCCTGCCGGCCTTCTACGCCGCGGAGCGCGAAATCGAGCGGCGGCTTGCGCCGCTGATGCAGGACTACGATCGGCGCCTCGCCGGTCAGCAGCGCCTCGTCGCGACGCTGCGCTTCGCGTCACCGGCCGTCTTGGCCAACGAGGCGATGATCGAGCTGGCCGGCTCCGGCCTCGATCGCCAGCGCAGCGCCGTCGCCCAGGCGCGCGGCTTCTTGGCCGCGTGGCACGCGTTCCTTGCGCCGAAGGTCTTCCTCGGTCAGTCGCTGACGGCGGCGGACTACGACAACCTGCCGATCTTCGACTTTCGCGAGCCGCCCGTGTCCGCCGTGCACATCGCCTCTGCCGCCGGCGGCCTGGTGGGGATCGCACTGCTCGCCCTCGTTTTGGCGCGCCGGCGCCTGAGGCGCTTCTCGGTGCACTGAAAGCGGATGAATGGCCGCGCAGCGTGCGTCCTCCGCGTCCGACGAGCGCCTCAGAGCGACGGTAGGCCCAGGTCGCTGCGCCTGCGCGGCTGGTCCTCCGGCGCGCCCTGGCTGTAGTCGCCGAAGGGGCCGTCGCGCTCGATGACGGCCTGCTTGACGCCCTGTTCCATGGCCGTGCGAACGAACGCGCGACCCTCGCGCGTGTTGCGCATGGCGCCGTCGAGGATAGGGCCGAGGGTTTGGGTGCTCTGCAGGCCCATGTTGTCGTAGGTCTGGTTGACGATCAGCTTCATCGAGATCAGCTGCGTGAGCGGGATCTGCGCCAGCTTCGCCGCCAGTTCGTCGACCCGCGCGTCGAGCTCCTCGAGCGGATAGGAGAAGTTGATCAGCTCGATGTCGGCGGCCTCCTTGCCGCTCACCCATTCGCCGGTGAGCGCGTAGTACTTGGCCTTGGCCAGGCCCAGGCGATACACCCACATCCCGGTCAGGTGACAGCCCCAGACCCGTGAATACGGGGTGCCGAAGCGCGCGTCGTCGGACGCGACGACGAGGTCGGCGCAGAGCGCCATCTCGGAGCCGCCGCCGACGCAGTAGCCGTGGACCTTGGCGATCGTCGGCTTGAGGCCGCGCCACAGGCCCATGAACGTGTTGATATAGCTCGTGTATTGATTGGTCACGATGTGGTGGTCGACGCCCGGGTCGTAGCCGTCTTCGGTGATCCCGGGATAGTGCTCGAGGCCGCCCGAGAAGTCGAAGCCGCCGCAGAAGCTGTCGCCCGCGCCCTGGAGCACGATGACGCGGATCGCGTCGTCGCGGTTCGCGTCGCGCAGGACGTCGGACAGGCGATCGAGCATCTCGAACCGGAGCGTGTTGTATTTCGTCGGACGGTTGAGCGTGATCGTCGCAACGGCGCCGCGCTTCGCGTACTTCACCGATTCGTCGGACATGATGGCCTCCTGGATGGATGAGGTTCACTTACCGATCGGTAAGTTTTGCCACTCTACTTACCGATCGGTAAGTCGTCAAGAGGCGAGTCATCGCTGCAAGAAACCGGAGAGCAGGCTGTTGAAGCGGGAGCTTACCGATTGGTAAGTTAAGCGGACGATGGTCAGCAACACGCGCATGCGGTTCCTCGAGGTCGCCACCCGACATTTCGCCGAGAACGGCTTCGACGGCGCCAGCATCGCCGCTATCGCGCGCGCGCTCGGCCTGACGAAGCAGGCCCTGATCCATCACTTTGGCAGCAAGGAGAAGCTCTACGGCGAGGTGCTCCAACAGATCTCCGATCGTCTCCTGAGCCAGATCATCCAGGCGAACGTCGGCGCGGACGATCCGGCGACCCGGCTCGAGGATCTGCTGCTCTCCCTCCACGAAGACCGCGATGGACGCGCCGACGACACGCGCCTGGTGCTGCGCGAGCTGCTGGACAACAAGCGCCGCGCCGAGCGGGCGACCAACTGGTATCTCAAGCCGTATCTCGACGCGCTGACCACCCTGATGCGGCAGGTGCCGGGCTGGGAGACGGCGCGCGACGCCGAGGCGCTGGCGGCCGTCTACCAGATCATCGGTGCGATCTACTTCTTCGCCATTTCCGAGCCCACCCTCGTGCGGATGTTCGGCGAGCGGGCGTACGACCGGCTCGAGACGACCTATCCCGCGCGGCTTCGCGCCCTGATTCGCGCCTGCCTGCGCAACCCGCCCGCCGCGCCGGGCTGACCGCAGCCGACGTCGTGCGCGCGCGGCTGCGTCAGAGGGTGCTGCAGCCGTACGCGCTGGGCACGTGCGCGCCCGGCTTCACGCCGTAGTACTGCTTGTACTCGCGGCTGAACTGCGACGCGCTGCTGTAGCCGACCGCGAACGCGGCCTCGCGCACGGTCTGATGGCCGCCGCCGATCAGCGACCGGGCTTTGCTGAGGCGGATGCGCTTGATGTATTTCTGCGGCGGATGCGCGGTGGTCTTCCGGAAGTGGGCGTGGAACGACGACACGCTCATGCCGGCCTGCTTGGCGAGCGCGTCGACGCTCAGCGCCTCGGCGTACGACTGCTGGATGGTGCGCAGCGTCCGCAGGATGGCCGCGGTGTTCCGGTTCGACGCCAGGGCCACGAGCGAGCGGGCGAGTCCGTTTTGAAGCACCCGGTAGATGAGCTCGGTCACCGTGCCGTCGCCCAGGACCGAGGCGTCCAGCGGGTTGTGCATCAGGTCGATCAGGCGTCGCAGCGTGTCCTGGATGTCCGGCGTCATCGGCACGATGTCCATCACGTGCGGCGGCGTCGGATCGGCGTCGGCCGGGTCGGCGATGCGGGCCGCCATCGACAGCAGGTCTTCGGTGTTGATCTCGAGCACGACCGAGATCAACGGCGCATCCGACGACGCGAGCGCCACGCATTCGGTGGGCGTGCCCGCAGCGACGCAGAGCACCGACTCCTGGTTGAAGCGGATCACGCGCTCGCGCTGGTAGAGGATCTTCTCGCCCTGCAGCAGGGCCACAAGCCACGCGTCGTACAGGATCGGCTGACGGTCCATCGGCGCCGACGCCGTATGCACGTGCACGCGGGGAAGGCACGTCGCATTGAATCCTTCGGACGTCGCGAGCGCGCCTGCCCGCGCGGCCAAGTGCGTCAGATCCACCGCCGGGTACGCTGTTTCGTAGGCCATCGCTGCATAGTCTATCAGTTCGATAGAATGGAGAAAGAGGCAGTGAATTCGTCCTTTAAGATCGATTCCTATCGAATCTCGTAGGATCAGGCAATGGTCGCAGAGAAAGAGATATCGGTCGGGCGCGCGCGCGTCGCTATCGTTTTCCCGCTGTGCAGGGCACAGCAGTCACCCAACGTCGAAACGGAGAACGACACCGATGACCCCTGACGTTTTTGTGATCGCCCAGCTGCGCGCGTTCGAACATCGCGCCCAGGATGCGGCGGCCATCTTGAATCGCCTCGCCGAGGCGACGCGCAAGGAGCCCGGCTGCGCGGCGTACCACGTTGTGCGCGATCCGGCGCATCCCGCGCATTTCCGATCCATCGAGCAGTGGCGCTCCGCGCAAGCGGAGGCCGCCCACTGGGACACTGACCATCTCAAGCGTGCGCTGGCCGATCTCGAGGGCCTCCTCGAGGCCGAGGCCGTCGTGCACAAGTACACCAGCATCGAGCAGGGAGGCTGAGCCATGGGCAAGAAGATTCTGATCACGGGTGCCGGCACCGGCCTCGGGCTGGGAACGGCCATCGGCCTGGCGAAGAACGGTCACGCGGTGATCGCAGCGGTGCACATCTGGCCGCAGGCGACGTCGGTGCGCGCGGCGGCCGCGGCGGCCGGCGTCGACGTCGCCGTCATCAAGCTCGACGTGACCGATCCCGCCGATCGCGCGCACGCCCTGAAGCACGACATCGACGTCCTGGTCAACAAGGCGGGTACCGGCGCGACGGGACCCGTGGCCGAGATTCCGGTGGGCTTCATGCGCGAGGTCATGGAGACCAACGTGTGGGGTCCGCTCGAGCTGACGCAGGCGTTCGCCGCGCGCTTCGCGCAGCGCGGGCACGGCAAAATCGTCTTCGTGTCGTCGGTGGCGGGCCTGGTCACGCTGCCGTTCCTCGCGCCCTACAACGCTTCGAAGTTCGCGCTCGAGGCCGTGGCGCAGTGCATGCAGCACGAGCTCGAGGACTACGGCGTGCGCGTGTGCACGATCAACCCCGGGCCGTACCGGACGGGCTTCAACGACCGGCTCTACGATCAGGTCGACCAGTGGTACGCCCCCGACACGCATTTCACCCGGGAAGGCCCGATCCGCGAGCAGCAGGCGTGGCTGGCCGACAACCAGATCGATCCGCAGGAGATGATCGACAAGATGGTCGCGGTGATTCCCTCGGACGCCAAGCATCCGTTCCGGATCGTGTTTCCGGACGATTTCGTCGGGTTCTGTGAGGATTACCAGGCGCGCATGTGGACCGCGAAGATCTGACCGCGCCGGTGTCGTACATCGAGGCGGTTGGCAGGTAGGGGATTCAGCGGCCTCGTTCGGTGCTCATTCGGTGCCTGCCAACCGCCTGACGGACGGATGGTTCGAGCCAGGCCCGCCGTCGATCGGCGGCGACGAATCGCTCAGAAGGATTCAGACGCGCCGCACAGCGGTGCCTGGAACCAACCCGTCGGGTTCTCAGTCGTGATCGTGGCCGTGATGACCGTGCTCGTGGGTGCCGGCGATGTCCAGAACGACCTGGAACAGCTTGACGGCGGCCTTGCCATCTTCGTGCTTGATCGTTCCCTGCATCTGGACAACCTCGAAGGTCTTGAAATCGAGGTCCTCATGATGCGCCTGAACTTCGGCGATGTTGCTCTTGATCGCATCGTCGAAACTCACTTCCGATGAAACGATGACCCGAATGACGTCTTGGTGATGCTTCTCGTGATGGGCAAACATGCGATTCCTCCTCGCTGTGTCATGGGGAATGAACGATGAAGAACACCTGAACGAGCCATGTACAAGCTAGCACGATCATTTCCTTGTGACGATGAAAGTCGCTGTATCTCTTCGTGAAAAAACCGATTGTTGTGCGTCGCAGATGTCGGCTCGCGCTGCTGGCGCTCGGTCCGGCGCGTCGCCGCCTGGCGCGTTTGCCGGTGCGCTGAGCCGCAGCGCGCGCGTTGGGCAGGCGGCGCGCGACGCCCGTGCGCACGTGAACGCGATGGCGGTGCGCAAGCCCAGGAGAATTACCGACTGTCCATCGACTTGCGGGCGTTGGTCGCGGCGATCTTGCGCGGATGCGGGCGACCGGTCTCGACGAAATGCACCAGCTCATCGGCGGTGATGTCGGTGAGTTGCGTGAATTGCCCTTTCGCCATACCCGAGGCCATGCCCGGTGTACCCGGAGCGATCGCCAGCTCGAGGCGCATGCTGACCACTGCACGGTTGGCACTCAGGGGTTGAATGCGCCACGTGTTGAGCGCCCGCTGAACGAACGGGGGCAAGCCCTCCTGCACCTGGTAGGCAAGCATCATGGCGTTCTTGTCATAGGCGACCACGAATTCCTTGAAGCCGGGCGTTCCCGGCACCTCACACGAGCGGACTGCCCCTTTCAAGGACGTCCCGCGCCGTCCCGTGAGCGTCGAATGGGAGATGACGCTCGACCAGGCAGACACGTCACCGAACTGGTCGGCGAGCACCTCCCAGGCGCGTTCGCTCGAAGCATCGACGACGCGCCTCTGCTCGATCACGATGTCCTGCGTGCCGTGACTGGCACCGCGCTTCTCGCCGCCGAAGGCGTAAAGAATGCTTGCGACGATTTCATCGGTACCTTTGCCGGCAGTCCCTTGCATCATTTGCGGATCTGGATGATCGAAGATCTGGTGATAGGTGAGCACCGTTCCGCCACCGTCGGCAGGTCGCAGCTCGAGCACACCGAGATGGTTCTCGATGCCGAAGGGATTGTCCGCATTGACCGAGTAGGCAAAGAGCCCTGCACCGCTGCGTGAAGGCTCATCGAAGGCCACAATGCGCTCAGAGACCGTTGCGCCATCGACCATCGAGAACGTTCGGGTGCTGCCGCGGCGTCCGTCGCCAGCGACATCGACCGACGCGATCGAAGACGAGAAGCCGGACCAATTCTGGTGGTCGCTCACGTAGTGGAAGACCTGCTGCGGGGTGGCATCGAGCGCCACGCTGCGCAGGAGCTGTAGCGGTGCCTGCGTGATGGTATCCACCTGCAGCGAGCCGATCATCCGCGGCGGTGGCGCTTGACCGCCCTGGGCCTCGAGGCGTTCGACCGTACCGAAGGTTGCAGGCAGTACGAGGAGCAGGATCATCCCGACAAGGTGTAGAAACGACGGTTTTTCAAATTGCATGGTGTTCTCAATCGTTGGAGGGTCGTGGATTTTGATGGTTCCAGGCCGAGATGCTCAAGCTGCTTTCGGGTGTGCCTTCGCCATGGCTTTGACCTTGCGTGGATGGGGCTCTCCCTGCTCTGTGTAGTGCTTGAGCTCGCCCATGGTCTTGTCCATGATGCCGCCCATCTGCAACCACATCATCGGTCCCATCAGGATGTTGAAAGGGGCTGCGATATCGACGTTCAGCGTCATCGTGACATGGGCTTTCGACGGTGCCACTGCGCGGATTGACCATCGGGCTACCATGTGTCGAACGAAGCCGGGCATCTTGTCGCTGACCGCGGCATAGGCGATTCGATGGCTGTGCGCATCGTATTCGAGGATGCTCTCTTTGACCGATCCGATGGTGGTTTGGCAAACGCGGCCAGAGCACGGTGCTCCGTCCGGTCGCTTGCCATCGATCGTGGCCGTCGATTGACTGACGGAGCTGGCCCAGTGAAAAGCGTCACCGAATCCCGGGCCGAGGATTTCCCAGACCTGACGAGTGGGTGTGTTGATCGTAATCTCACGTTTCAGCTGCATGCGTGTGTCCTTGTTGATCGTTGTGTGATGGTTTCGTGGTGGATGTGTCGGGTGAATTGTGGATTGGTCGGGATTGCTCGGTTGGCAAAAAATGGGCGCACGTCTCCAACGCCAGCCGAGGGAGGCGAAGCAATCAGCGAGGATGTTGATCAGGAGGCAGCCGGACAGCCGGCTGGCTGGCTACGAGGGAGCGTGGATGGGCTGCACGTGCTGGACCGGGACTTG
>JBCCOR010000202.1:0-7938 GCA_039025295.1 Acidobacteriota bacterium | reverse complement strand
GCGCAGCGCGCGTGCGGGGCGCACGGAGGGTTTCGCGCGACGCGTTCTTTTCTTGCGATGCAGGCTAGCGGTCGGCGCGCGCGCGCAGCATCGTCTCGATGGCGGCGAGACGCGCGTTCAGGGCGGCGTTCTCCTGCTTCAGTCGCTCGATTTCGGCGTTCTCCTGCTTCAGCGACGCGATCTCGGCCGCCTGGGTCGCGATCTTCGCATCGAGCCCCTGGATCGCCGCCAGCGCGACGCCGGCCACGTCGATCGTCGCAATGCCGGTCTCCGTACCGCCCAGGCCGAACAGGGCGTAGAAATCCTGCGCCATCGGGCCGAGATGCTGCACATCGGGATCGCCGTCGAGGTACGACCACGTGTTGATCGCCAGGGTTCGCACGCGGTCGAGCACCTGCGCCCCGTCGACCGTCTCGACGTTGGTCTTCGAACGGCGGTCGGAGTTCTCGGTCAGCGTGCCCGTGATCGTCATGTTGCCGTTGTTGTTCAGCAGCATCTCGACCGCGCCATCGGTGGTGTCGATGATCGCGAAGTTGCCGCCGTTGTTGACGTCGTAGACCCACTTGCTGCCCGCGCCGGCGACCGCCGTGTTCTCGAGCGCCATGCGGATGCGACCGTTGTTGACCATCGACAGCAGTTCGCGGGTCGCGGCGGTGTCGTTCAGCTCGGTGATCAGCACCTGGGTGTCGCCGTCGTTGCCTTCGACGTTGAGCGAGGCATCCGGCGAGGACGTGCCCATGCCGACGTCGCCGTCGACGTCGACGTAGATCGCGTTCGTCGGCGCGCCAGAGCGAATCCGGAACGGCAGGGCCGAGCCGTTCGACGCGTCGCGCACAAAGAAGTTGGTTTCGTTGCCGGCGACGTCCCAGGTCTGCGGCGCGAAGCCCGACGAGCCGTTCTGCTCGAGGCGCAGCGTCGGGGTGTCGCCGTCGACGACGTGCAGCTCGGCCACCGGGTTGACGGTGCCGAAGCCGACCCGGCCGCTACCTTCGACCACCAGCGCGTTCGACGGCGCGTCGGCCTCGACGCGGAACACCAGCCGGCCGGCGCTCGCGTCCTCGAACCCCAGGTAGCCGACACCGCCGTTGGCCGAGTCGTTGGCGATGATGCGCCAGTCGGTCGACGGGAACGAGGCGGTGCTGCTGGTGTCGAGGAAGTGCAGGCGCAGGTTGTTTTCCTTCAGCCGCAGCGTGTCGAAGCCGAAGCTTTCGCCGTTGACGCAGTCGAAGCCGACGCACGCGCTGCCGTCGACGATCAGGTCGTCGGCGATGACCTGATCCTCGGTCGGTCGATCGCCGTCGACGATCGCGCTGCCGGCCGGCGGCTCGGCCGCGCGGTCCGTCAGAATCGCACCGCCCACCACGCGGAACGTGCCGCTCTGGGTCGGTGTGGACACCACGTTCGTCGGCGTCGTACCGGCCGCGCGCGCGGCTTCGAGAACGTCGGCATCGACGTTCGGACGCACCACCAGCTCGTAGGTGTAGAGACCGTCGAGCGCGCCGTCGAGCGCGTCGAGATCGACGGCGACAAGCGCACCTGGCGCGAAGGTCTTGCAGACGTAGAGATCGTTCGGACCGGTGAGGGTCAGATCGATGGCGGCGTAGTCGGCGATCAACGGCTGCCAGAGCGCACCCGACGCGCTCAGGTCGGTCTGTGCGACCGGCGGAGCGGCCCAGGCAGAGGCAGCGCAAAGCGCGAGTGCGAACAGGGTCAGGAGACAAGACGGTCGGTGTCGTTTGTCAGTAGCCATGGCTTTTGGCATTCCTCCAAGCCGTTCAGGATTTCGGATAGCGCACAAACGCCCGCGACGGCACGGACCGAAGTCCGCGCGCCGCGGGCGTGACGGTGCGACCCGGGCGGGTCGCAGGACGAAGCAGCGGAACGTCGTCAGTTGCCCGCGGCGAGGGCCTCCATCTTCGCCTCGAGGGCCTCGAGGCGGGCGCCCAGCTCAGCCTTGACGTCTTCGATCGCGGCGTTCTGCGCCTTCAGCATCTCGATCTCGGCGTCCTTGGCTTCGAGCTTCTCGTTGAGCCCCTGGATCGCGGCGATCGCGACGCCGGCGACGTCGATCGTGGCGATCTTGTTCTCGGCGATACCCAGGCCGAAGAGGGCGTAGAAGTCCTGCGCCATCGGGCCCAAATGCTGCACGTCAGGATCGCCGTTGAGGTACGACCAGGTGCTGATCGGCAGGGTCAGCACGCTGTCGAGCACCTGCGCCGGATCGACCTGCGCGACGTTGGTCTTCGAGTGGCGATCGGAGTTCTCGGTCAGCGTACCGGCGATCGTCATGTTGCCGGCGTTGGTCAGCAGCATCTCGACGGTGGCGTCGTTGGTGTCGATGATCGCGAAGTTGCCGCCGTTGTTGACGTCGTAGACCCACTTGCTGCCCGCGCCGCCGACGTTGGTGTTCTCCAGCGCCATGCGCGCGCGGCCGAAGTTCGACATCAGCAGCAGCTCGCGCGTCGCCGACGTGGTGCTCAGCTCGGTGACCCGCACCTGCGTGCTGCCGTCGCTGCCTTCGACATCGAGCGAGGCATCCGGCGAGGCCGTGCCGATGCCGACGTTGCCGCTCGCCGCGATGTCGATCGAACTGGTCGGCGCGCCCGGGCGAACCCGGATCGGCAGGGTCGAGCCGTTGGTGACGTCGCGCACGAAGAAGTTGGTCTCGTTGCCGGCGAGGTCCCAGGTCTGCGGCGTAAAGCCCGACGAGCCGTTCTGCTCGAGGCGCAGGGTCGGGCTGTCGCCGTTGGCGACGTGGAGCTCCACCACCGGGGTGCCGGTGCCGACGCCGATCCGACCGCCGTCGTCGACCACCAGCGCGTTCGACGGCGCGGCGGCCTCGACGCGGAACACCTGACGGCCGGCGGTCGCGTCTTCGAACGCCAGGTAGCTGGCGCCGCCGTTGGACGAGTCGTTGGCGACGATGCGCCAGTCGTTCGACGGGAACGAAGCGCTGCTGCTGGTGTCGTCGAAGTGCAGGCGCAGGTTGTTCTCTTTCAGGCGCACGGTGTCGAAGCCGAAGTTCTCGCCGTTGACGCAGTCGTTGCCAACGCAGGCGCTGAACTGGACGATCAGGTCGTCGGCGATCACCTGGTCCTCCGTGGGCAGATCGCTGTCCTTGATCACGCTGCCCGCCGGCGGCTCGGCCGCAGCGGCGGTGACGATCGCGCCGTTGAGGACGCGGAAGGTGCCGCTCTGCGTCGCGCCGGTGACGACGCCGGCGGGCGCCGCGCCGGCCGCGCGCGCGGCCTCGAGGGCATCGGCGTCGACGTTCGGCCGCACGACCAGCTCGTAGGTGTAGAGGCCGTCGACGACCGCGTCGAACGCGCCGAAGTCGATGCCGACGACCTCACCCGACGCGAAGGTGCGCTTGAGGAAGATCTCGTCCGGACCGCTGATGGTCAGGTCGATCGCGGCGTAGCTGCCCACGATCGGCTGCCAGCTGGCGCCGGTGAGATTCAGGCTGGTGTCGGCCACCGGCGGCGCGGACCACGCGGGCAGCGCCGCGCAGACGAGGAGGATGAGACCGGCGAGAAGAACATTCTTGAGGCTGCGGTTGATGACAAACATCGCTGTGCTGTGTCTCCAATGGATGGATTGGCTGGATAGATCGACGAATAAGATGACCGCAAACAGCAGGCAGGGCGGCGCACAGACCCCGGTCCGCACGCCCCGCTGGGCAAGAGAGAGATGGCCCGGCCGGCAGCGCGCCGGGCCGGGCGTTGGGTTGGGTTCTACGCGTCAGTTGGCGTCGCGCGCAGCGAGCTCGCGCACGAGCGCTTCGAGCGCCTCGATGCGGTCGTTCAGCTGCTCGATCTCGGCGTCCTTGGCCTGGACCTTCTCGTCGAGGCCCTGGATCGCGGCGAGCGCGACGCCAGCGACGTCGATCGTAGCGATGCTGGTCTCGCCCTCACCGAGGCCGAAGAGGGCGTGGAAGTCCTGCGCCATCGGGCCGAGATGCTGCACCTCGGGATCGCCCTTGATGTAGGTCCAGGTGCTGATCGGCAGGGTCAGCACGCTGTCGAGCACCTGCGACGGATCGACGGCCTCGATGCTGGTCTTTTGGTTGCGGTCCGACATTTCGGTAAGTGTGCCGGAAATGATCAGATTGCCGTTGTTGTTCAGGCTGAACTCGGTTGTCAAGTCAGACAGGTCGATGATCGCAAAGTTGCCAGCGTTGTTGACGTCGTAGACCCACTTGGTGCCGGGATTCCCGGTGATCGACGTGTTCTCCATGCCCATGCGCACACGACCGTTCCGCTCCAACGTGAGAACCTCCAGAGCGCCACCGGGGGTCGAGCTGGTGTCCTCGATCAGGACGTTGGCCGTGCCGTTCGTGCGCCGCACGTGCATGGACGAGCTCGGACTGCCCGTGCCGATGCCGACGTCACCGTCCGGCGCGATGTCGATCGAGCTCTCCGGCGCGCCCGGACGAATGCGGAACGCCAGGCGCGAGCCGTTGGTCGCATCGCGGATGAAGAAGCCGGCCTCGTTGCCCGCGACGTCCCAGGTCTGCGGCGTGAAGCCCGACGAGCCGTCCTGCTCGAGGCGCAGGGTCGGCGTGTTGCCGTCGACGACGTGGACCTGGACGACCGGCGTCGCGGTGCCGATGCCGACGTCGCCGCCGCTGTCGACGCGCAGCGCGTTGGCCGGCGCGCCCGCGTCGACGCGGAAGGGCTGCCGGCCAGCGGTCGAGTCCTCGAACGCCAGGTAGTTGCCGCCGCCGTTGGTCGTGTCGTTGGCGACGATGCGCCAGTCGTTCGACGGGAACGACGCGCTGTTGCTGGTGTCGTTGAAGTGGATCCGCAGGTTGTTTTCCTTCAGCCGGATCGTGTCGAAGCCGAAGCTCTCGCCGTTGACGCAGTCGAGACCGACGCAGGAACTGCCCTGGACGATCTGATCGTCGACGACGACCTGATCTTCGGTCGGCACGTCGAGGTCCTTGACCGGGCCGCCGGCCGGCCCTTCGGCCGCCGCAGGCGTGACGATGGCGCCGTTCAGCACCCGGAAGCTGCCGCTCTGCACCTTGCGCGTCGCGACGCTGGCGGGCGTTGCGCCAGCCGCGCGCGCGGCCTCGAGGGCGTCGGCGTCGACCGTCGGCCGCACCACCAGCTCGTAGGTGTAGACGCCGTCGACGACGGCGTCGAGCTCACCGAGGTTGATGCCGACGAACGCGCCCGCGGGGAAGGTCTTCTCGGTGTAGAAGTCGTTCGGACCGGTGAGGGTCAGATCGATGGCGGCGTAGTCGGCTGTGGCCGGCTGCCAGACGGCGCCGGCGGCGTTCAGATCGGTGTGGGCGACCGGCGGCGCGGCCCAGGCCGCGGCGGTCAGGCCGAGGAGCGCGAGCGCGGCAAGGAGGAAGGTGGGGGTGCTGCGACGTGAGGTAGGCATGGTGTACAACGTCTCTCCATCGTGGTTGAGGAATGAACCCGCGGGCCCGATCGCGGCCGTCGATGATCGACGATGCTGCGGTTGGATCGGCCGCAGTGCACGCGCGCGCCACCGGGCGCGAACGGCGGCGGGCACACCTGTGAACGATCAGGACGCGGGTGCGTAGCAGAAAAAATGTATTCGTCTTGGTAGTTTGTCGAAGTCTTGTTGTGTATGCAAGCCCAACATGACGGGAAAAACACCTGTGTCGCTACGCGACAAAAACCTGTGTCGCTGCGCGACAAAAACCGATGCCGCGCAGACCCGAGGGTCGCGCGGCATCGGTGTTCACGGAGCGACCGGCGCGCAGCCGGTCGCGTGATGTCGGTCAGCGATCAGTTGCCGCTGTTGTTGGCGAGCTCGCGGACCATCGCCTCGAGGGCGTCCAGGCGGTTGTTGAGCTCGGTGCGCTCGGCCTTGAGCGACTCGATCTCGGCGTCCTTCGAATCGACCTTCTCGTTCAGGCCCTGGATCGCGGCGATCGCGACACCGGCGACGTCGATCGTGGCGATCTTGTTCTCGGCGATGCCCAGGCCGAAGAGGGCGTAGAAGTCCTGCGCCATCGGGCCGAGATGCTGCACGTCGGGCTCACCGTTGATGTAGCTCCAGGTGCTGATCGGCAGGGTCAGGATGCTGTCGAGAACCTGCGTGGTGTCGACCTCTTCGATGTTGGTCTTCGTGTTGATGTCGGAATTCTCGGTCAGCGTGCCACCGATCGTCATGTTGCCGGTGTTGGTCAGCAGCATCTCGACGTTGGCGTCCGACAGATCGATGATCGAGAAGTTGCCGCCGTTGTTGACGTCGTAGACCCACTTGCGGCCGGCGGTGCCGTCGGCGATGGAGTCGTTGATCAGCGCCATGCGGACGCGGCCGTTGTTGTCGAGGGTCAGCAGCTCGCGGTTGGCGGCGGTGGTGCTGTTCTCGGTCACGAGGATCGTGGCCGTGCCGTCGGTGCGCTCGATGTCGAGCGACGCGTCGGGGCTGGCGGTGCCGAAGCCGATGTTGCCGCTGGAGGCGACGTAGAGCGCGTTGGTCGGCGCGTTCGGGATGATCTTGAACGGCAGCTTCGAGCTGTTGGTCACGTCGCGGATGAAGAAGTTGGTCTCGTTACCCGAGAGGTCCCAGGTCTGCGACTGGAAGCCGTTCGAACCATCCTGCTCGAGGCGCAGGGCCGGGCTGTTGCCGTCGACCACGTGCAGCTGAAGAACCGGCGTCGCGGTGCCGACGCCGACGTTGCCCTCGTCATCGACGCGCAGCGAGTTGGCCGGCGCGCCCGCATCGACGCGGAAGACCTGGCGGTTCGTGTCGCCGTCTTCGATCGCCAGGTAGTTGGCGCCGCCGTTCGACGAATCGTTGGCGATCAGGCGCCAGTCGTTGCCCGGGAACGACGCGCTCGAGCTGGTGTCGTTGAAGTGCAGGCGGAGGTTGTTCTCCTTCAGGCGGACGGTGTCGAAGCCGAAGCTCTCGCTCGTGGTGCAGTCGACGCCAAGGCAGGTGCTGCCCTGGACGATCAGATCTTCGGCGAAGACCTGCATCTCGGTCGGCACGTCGATATCGCCCACGGGGTTCGCGCCAGCCGCAGCCGGCTCCTCGAGGATGGCGCTGACGACGCTGCCGTTCAGCACGCGGAAGGTGCCGCTCTGCACGTTGTTGGTCGAAGCGGCGACCGGGCTGACGCCGGCTGCGCGGGCAGCCTCGAGGGCATCGGCGTCGACGTTCGGACGCACGACCAGCTCGTAGGTGTAGACGCCGTCGACGACGCCAGCGAACTCATTCAGGTCAACGCCGACGAACTCGCCGGCCGCGAAGTTCTTCTCGAAGACGAAAGCGTTCGGGCCGGTGACGGTCAGCTCGACGCCGGCGTAGTCGGTGGCGGTCACCTGGAAGGTGGCGCCGGCGGGGTTGAGGGCGGTGTTGGCGACCGTCGGCGCGGCAAAGGCCGGAACGGTCAGGCAGGCGGCGAGGGCGAAAGTAGCGGCGGCGGTGGGGACAACGGTCTTGATGCTGCGACGGATGTTGGACATGGCGAACAACGTGCCTCCAGAAACGGGGTGGAGTGCCAAATGAGGTCGGCACACAGTGAGCGGCACAGGGCGTCGCTGCAGAGCGACGACAACGGCCCGTTCGGTTCCTGCGTGACTAGCGCATGGTTTCCGATGCGTTGAAACGATCGGAATAAGCTCGGATCAACAAATCAACACATGAAGTGTATGACAGGAAAACTACGCAATCCCCCGCAGGCTGTCAAGCAGGATTCTCCATTTTCTCGCAAAAAAGCAGAGAAATCGTGTCGGACATCATCATTTGCGGTGTCGGACATGTTTTTCAAGATGTCGGACATGTTGAAGCGAACGTGCGATGTCGCACGTTCGCGTTGGCCGTTCCGCCAACGATCATTGAACGGTTTTTGACAGAAAACGAACGGCGCGCGGTGAACTATCCGGATGCGCCGGAGTCGCCGGACAGCTCGGCTGCCGGGGCGCCCGGCTTGGCTGCCGGGGCGCTCGC
>JBCCOR010000201.1:0-7951 GCA_039025295.1 Acidobacteriota bacterium | reverse complement strand
CGGCGCGGCCTACGGCATGCCCTGGCTCGGGCCGCCGGTGGTGCTGGCGCTGGTGATCGCGCATCTCGTCACCGTCGCGCGCACGGCCGACGCGCCCGTCACCTGGCGCGCCGAGCTCGGCCTGATCGTCGCACTCGGCGTCTACGGCACCGCTGCCGACTCGCTGCAGAGCGGACTCGGCCTGCTCGCCTTCGTCGACGCCGCGTTCGTCTGGCTCTGCCCGCTGTGGATCACCGCCCTGTGGCTGCATTTCGGCACCGTCCTGCGCAGCGTGTTCGGCGGCTTCGCCGACCGACCGTTCATCGCCTTCCTCATGGGCGCGGTCGGCGGTCCGCTCGCCTACGCCGCCGGCGCGCGCCTCGGTGCCCTCGCGTTCCCCAGCGGCGTCGTGCCCGGCATGGTGTCGATCGCCGTGGTGTGGGGCATCACCTTCCCGCTTTGGCTGCGTTTGGCCCAGCGCCAAGCGCGCTCGTCGTCCAGCTGAACGTCAACCGTCCTTCAGGAGATCGTTCGCCATGCGCCTTCTGCTCACTCTGATTTTTAGCGGCACCTTCCTCGGCATGCTCTGGGCCACCGTCACCGCCAGCTTCGATCGCGATGTGTTTACCGCCGCGGCCGAAATCTGGGCCGATCCCTGGGGACGCGCCACGCTCTTCGACGCCTACTTCGGTTTTATCTCCGTCTACGTTTGGGTTGCCTATCGCGAGACCTCGTGGATCTCGCGCGTGATCTGGTTCGTCCTGTTCATGGCCCTCGGCAACTTCGCCATCGCCGCCTACGTCCTCATCGCCCTGTGGCGCCTGCCTGCCGATGCACCGATGAAGGATTTGCTGCTGCGCCCTGCGGACCGCACGTCCGCCTCGGCGTGAGTGCGCTCTGGAGACCGATATGTCCCTGACCTTCACCCTGCTCGAACGCGACCTGATCCCCGATCCGCTGATCCGTCTCGGCATCCGTCAGCGCTGTGCGCGCGTGCTGCGCGAAGAAGGCGCGTCCGACAACGCCGCCGCGCGCGAGGCGCGCAAGCAGCGCCTGATCGACGTGCTGCGCGCCGGTCCACTGGCGATCGCCACCGACGAGGCGAACGAGCAACACTACGAGTTGCCGACGTCGTTCTTCCAGCACGTGCTCGGCCGCCATCTCAAATACTCCAGCGCCTACTGGCCCGAGGGCGTCGATGATCTCGACGCGGCTGAGCGCGCGATGCTCGATCTCTACTTCGAGCGCGCGCAGCTGGCCGACGGACAGCGCATTCTCGAGCTCGGCTGCGGCTGGGGTTCGATGACCCTGGCGATGGCCGAGCGCCTGCCGCAGGCGTCGATCACCGGCGTCTCGAACAGCGCCACCCAGCGCACCCACATCCTGGCCGAGGCCGAAGCGCGCGGTCTCAGCAACGTCGAGATCATCACCTGCGACATGAACGATCTCGGCGTCTCGCAGCCGCTCGACGGGACATTCGACCGCGTCGTGTCGATCGAGATGTTCGAGCACATGCGCAACTACCGCACGCTCTTCGAGCGCATCAGCGGCTGGCTGGCCGACGACGGGCGCCTGTTTGTCCACATCTTTTGCCACAAAGACATCGCCTATCCGTTCGAGGTGCGCGACGAGAACGATTGGATGGCGCGCTATTTCTTCACCGGCGGCATGATGCCGTCGGCCGATCTGCTGCCGCGTATGGCCGACGCGATGGAGATCGAAGAGCGCTGGATGGTCAACGGCGCGCACTACCAGAAAACCGCCGAGGCGTGGTTGGCCAACATGGATGCCCAGCGCGCGGTGGTAATGCCGATTCTCGAGGGCACCTACGGCAGCGTCGAGCGCCGTCGCTGGTGGGTCTACTGGCGGGTGTTCTTCCTCGCCTGTGCGGAGCTCTTCGGCTTCCGCAGCGGCGAGGAATGGCAGGTCGCCCACTACCGCTTCCGCCGCCGCGCCTGACCGTGGCGCAGCACGACGCCCTGGCGTTCTGGCTGCCGGCGCCGCGTGACGCGGTGTTCGACTTCTTCGCCGACGCGCGCAACCTGAACACGATGACGCCGCCGTGGCTGGCGTTCCACATCGTTGATCCGACGCCGCCGATTTCGATGGCGGTCGGCACCCGCATCACCTACCGTATGCGCTGGCGCGGTCTACCGCTGCCGTGGCAGAGCGAGATCGTCGACTGGCGGCCCAACGACGTCTTCACCTACGCCATGCGCCGCGGTCCGTACCGCAGCTGGGTGCACGAGCACATCTTCGAGACGCGCGACGACGGCACCTATGTGCTCGATCGGGTCACCTGGTCGATCTGGCTGGCGCCCTTGCTGGAGCCGCTCGTCGGCCGTTGGGTTGCGCGCGACGTCAGGCGAATTTTCGCCCATCGGGCCGAGGCGATGATCGAGCGATTCGGCGGTGGTCACGTGCTCTCGACGCCCGAGGCGACATCGTCGTGACCCGCCGAACCACGCAACCTGCGGTGTTTGCTGGGGGTTGCGGGACAGCGTACGGATTCTCCGCACGCGCTGTGGAAAGCCCTGTGGAAAACACCGCGGAAAAATCGCTCACAGGCAAGCAAAACCGGGGCTTTCGACCGCTTTGCACAAATTTCTGTGCAAGAAAATCAAATCCCTGAAAATAAATGACTTAGATGGATCATTCGATGGTCGAAGCGGCCCGTTGCGGCGCGCGGGTCCGCGAGTTTTCCACAGGCCGAACGTCTCGTGACGATCGCGACGTTGGCTAAGCGCCTTCCTCTCCGTGACTTGGCGTTTTTTTAACCCCATCTTCATGCGCCGGATCCACGCCTGCGGCGCGCGAAACCCGCGCGCCCGACGGAGGCCGGCATTGATAGGCTCACCGCGATGAACGAGCACGCACCGACCGAGGCGAACCCAAACACCGACGCCGCGACCAACCGGCTGGCGCATGAGACCAGTCCGTACCTGCTGCTGCACAAACACAATCCGGTCGACTGGTACCCGTGGGGCACCGAAGCGCTCGACCGCGCGCAGGCGGAGAACAAGCCGATCTTCCTCTCGGTCGGCTACGCCACCTGCTATTGGTGTCACGTCATGGAGCGCGAGTCGTTTGCCGATCCCGGCGTCGCTGCCTTGATGAACGAACACTTCGTCAACATCAAGCTCGACCGCGAGGAGCGGCCCGAGCTCGACGAAATCTACATGGCGGCGACCCAGCTGCTCACCGGCCAAGGCGGCTGGCCGAACTCGGTCTTCCTGACCCCGGATCGCCGTCCGTTCTACGCCGGCACCTACTTCCCGCCCGACAACCGCTATGGCCGACCGAGCTTCCGCAACGTGCTGCACAGCATGTCGGTGGCGTGGACCAAGCGGCGCGACGAGGTCGAGCAGCAGGCCGAGGAGTTGGAGCATGCGATGCGGCGCTTCCTCGAAAACCGCGGCACGCCCGCGCAGGAGCCGCCGACCGGCGAGGACGTGGCGCAGCGCTCGTTCGCGTCGCTGGTCGAGCGCTTCGACGCCGAGCATGGGGGCTTCGGCCACGCGCCCAAGTTTCCGACGCCGTCGAATCTGATTCTGCTCGAAGGTCTGGCGCGCGACACCGGCCAAGCGGAGCGCGCCGAGCAGGCCGATCGCATGCTCGCGCGCACCCTCGACGCCATGGCACGCGGCGGCATCTACGACCAGATCGCCGGCGGCTTCCACCGCTACGCCACCGACCGCGCATGGCTCGTGCCGCATTTCGAGAAGATGCTCTACGACAATGGCCTGCTGCTCAGCGTGTACGCCGAGGCCTATGCGCGGACGCGGACGCCGGCCTGGGCGCGCGTGCTCGAGGAGACGGTCCATTTCCTGGATCGTGAGCTGCGCGACCCCGGCGGCGCGTTCTGGAGCGCCATCGACGCCGAGACCGACGGCAGCGAGGGGGCCTACCACGTGTGGACGCGCGCCGACCTCGACGCCGCCATCGGCGTCGAGGATGCCGCCTGGCTGGCGCCGATCTACGGCTTCGACGAGGCGCCGTTCTTCGAGGGCGAATACTACGTGCTCCATTTGCCCACGTCGCTCGACGAGCAGGCCCAGCGCCGTCGGATCGATCGCGACACGCTGCTCGCTCAGGTGCGCAGCCTGGCCGGACGCCTGCTCGAAGCGCGCGAGGCGCGCACGCGTCCGCTGGTCGACGACAAGGTCCTGACCGACTGGAACGGCATGATGATCCACGGCCTGGCGACCGCCGGGCAGGTGCTCGATCGCCCGGATTGGATCGAGATGGCGGCGTCGGCGGCGACCTTCGTGCTCGAGACGATGCGCAACGACGACGGCGTGCTGCAGCACACCTACCGCGCCGGACAGGCGCGGATCGACGCTTATCTCAGCGACTACGTGCACATGGTGCGCGGCCTGCTCGCGCTGCACCATACCGTCAGCCGCGACGGCGATCTCGACACGTCGCCGCATCTGAAGGCCGCGCTGGCGCTGACGCGCGAGCAGTGCGCGCGGCTCGAAGATCGCACCCACGGCGGTTTCTTCACCAGCGGTGACGATCCCGCGCTGCTGATGCGCAGCAAAGAGGTCTTCGACGGCGCGCTGCCGGCGGCGAATGCGATCGCCACCCTCAACCTGATCGAGCTGGTGGTGCTCACGGGCGACCAGGCGCTGTGGGACACCGCCGCGCGTACGCTGCGCGCGTTCGCGCAGATCGTTCAGCAGCAGCCCGAGGGTGCGCGAACCTTCTGCCTCGCCGCGTGGCGTTTCGCCAGTCTGCCGCGTCCGCCGCGCATGCGCAGCGGCCCCGACAGCGGCACGGCCACCGTTGAAATCACCACCGATCAGACGCTGGTGCTCGACGTATCGCTCTACGACGAGGCGCGGCGCGTGGTCGATGCGGACCTGACGCTCGACCCGGCCCCGGCCGACGACGACGGCTTCCGATCGTTCGCGCTGCGCATCGCGATCGCCGATGGCTGGCACATCTACGCCCCTGATCCGATCGGCGAGCACGTGCTGCCGGTGTCGCTCGACGCCAGCGGCGCGACGCTGCGCGACGTCGTCTTTCCCGAGGTGCGGATGCATCCGGTCGCGGGCGAGGGCATCGAGCGCGTCTACGAAGGCAGCGTGACGGTGGTCGGCCGCGTGCGCGTGACCGACGCCGCCCCGATGTTCTATCTGCGCTACCAGCCCTGCGACGACCACCGCTGCCTGCCGCAGACGCTGAAAGAGCTGCCGCTCACCGACGCCGCATCGGCCTGAGCCGCCGCCGCGCGTCGCGCGCCGGCGGTGCGTTCTGCGCTGCCCGACTCAGCCCTTTTGCGAGTACTGGATGCCGATCTGACTCTGGTTCGGATCGTCGCTGCTGCTGTCGGCGATCGACACGTTGAGCGTACGTTCTCCCGATTGGCTGGTGCCGATCAGGAGCACCACGCGCTGGTCGCCGCTCGCCATGGTCTGCTCCGACACCTCGAGGCCGAGATCGCCGAGCGCGGTGCGGTAGAAGTCGACCACCGCGTCCATATCGCCGGTGAACGGCATCGAGAACGCGCCGATCGTGGTGTCGTTGCTGCGCTGGGTGAAGGCGCCCTGCGGCGGCCCGGCGTTGGCGAACATGGGAACCCAGTCGGGCACGTCCTCTTCGCGCACGTTGGTGCTGATCCGACCGGTTTCCTGGCCGGTCTCGTCGGTCATGACGATGCCTTCCTCAGCGTCGATGCGCATCGAGCCTTCGCTGGTCTTGAACTCGAAGTTGCCGTTCTCGAGATCCTTGTAGTTGACCTCGAGCGTTTCGCCGGTCTTGTTGTTCTCGACCACGACCACGCCGGTCGCGTCGTCGACGCTGACCAGATCGAGATCGGGGTTGGTGCGCGTGATGAGCTCGGCGGTGAGGCGCGCTGGGTTGTCGCCGAGTTCGGCGACCATGTCTTTGCCTTTGTTAACGGCGAAGCCGACGCCGAGAACGACGATCAGGACGCCGATAATCGCCACCGCGCCGCAGCCGATGGCGACCCAGGCGAGAGGATGAAGGCCTTTACGCTGATTGCTCATGAAGAATCTCCGCGATGGACCGCGCGCGGTCCGGTGAACAGATCGGGCAAGAGGAGGAAACCGGATGATATGCGATGCATCGATGCTCTGGCATCTTCGGCGGCTGTGATCATCCGCGCGGCGCGTCGACGATGCGCCCGTCGGCGAGATGGACGGTGCGGTCGCAGCGCGCGGCGATGTCGGGATCGTGCGTGCTGATCAAGAAGGCGGTGTCCTGTTCGCGGGCGATGTCGCGCAGCAGCGCCATCAGCGCGTGCGAATGGTCGCGATCGAGATTGCCGGTCGGCTCGTCGGCGAGCACCAGGCGCGGGCGGTTCATCAGGGCGCGCGCGACCGCCACGCGCTGCTTCTGACCGCCCGACAGGCGGGTGGCGCGGTAGCGCAGACGATCGCGTAGGCCGACCCGTTCGAGCAGCATCTGCGCCCGCGCGCGATCGCGCCGGTCGACCGCGCCCTCGCCGGCGTAGATCGGCATCAGCACGTTCTCGAGCGCGGTGAAGTCGGGCAGCAGATGGTGGAATTGGAAGACAAAGCCGAGCGCGCGGTTGCGGAAGCGCGTCACGCCCGCGTCGTCGAGTCGGGTGACGTCTTCGCCGGCGATGTGCACCGTGCCGCCCGACGGCCGCAGCAGGGTGCCCAGAATCGACAGCAAGGTGCTTTTGCCGCTGCCGCTCTGGCCGGTCAGGGCGGTGAAGCTGCGCGACGTCAGGCGCAGATCGACGCCGTGCAGCACGGGCGTCTCGAGCTCGCCGTCGCGATAGGTCTTGCGCACGTCGCGCGCGTCGAGCGTGGGCGGGGCGTCGACGCTCACTGCTGGATGGCGTCGACCGGATCGACGCGGGCGGCGGCGCGTGCCGGCAGGATGGCGGCGACGACGCCGGCGAGGGTGGCGAAGGCGATCGCGCGCAGGTATTCGCCCTGCGCCGGATCGACCGGCAGCGCGGCCTGGCCGTCGGGCCCGCGGGTCAGCTCCTGCAGCAGGCGGCAGAAGAGCCAGCCGCCGGCCGCGCCGAGGCTGGCGCCGCCGGCGCCGAGCAGCAGGCCCTGCAGCTGGAAGATGCGCCGGATCGCGCCCCGGCTGGCGCCCATCGAGCGCAGGATGCCGATCTCCGCGCGCCGCCGGACCGCGGCCAGCAAGAGCACGCTGGCCACGCCGATGAGGATGGTCAGCAGCGAGAAGACCTTGATCATGTCGCCGGTCGTGCCCTGGGCGCGCAGTGCGCCCTGCAGGCGGGGATTGTCGGCGATCCAGTCGGTGGCGTCGAGGCCGGTGGCGGCGGCCAGCCGGCGTGCGACGCGCGGCGCGCGGTCGACGTCGCGCACCTTCAGCTCGATGCGCGACACGGTGCCGCCGAGCGCCAGCAGGCTCTGACCGGTGCGCAGATCGACCACCGCCAGCCGCTCGTTGGCGCTGGCGCTGCCGACGTCGAAGATGCCGCGCACGCGCACCGTGCGTTCGCGTTGGCGCTCGCTGCGCAGCCGCAGCCGCTGGCCGGTGGTGATGCCGAGCTCGTCGGCGAGCACGACGCCGATCAGCACGTCGCCCGGGCCGAGCCGGGCGTCGCCCCGCACCAGATTGCCGCCGAAGTCGATGATCGCCGAGAGGCGCGTCGGCTCGAGGCCGACGATGCCGATCGGCAGGGTGCGCGCGCCGCGCTGGACGAAGCCGCTGCCGGTCGCCTGGGGCGAGACCGCGATCACCTCGGGCTGGGCGTCGATCTGCGCCACCCGCAGGCGCCAGCTGTCGATCTCGGGGCGGCGAACGTCGGCCTGCTGCACCGCCGGCAGCACGCGGCCGGGCGCCTCGGCGGCGTCGAGAAAGATGCGCGGCGTGCGCGCGGGCGGCTCGAGCACGACGTGTGGCAGATTGCCGATCACGTCGTTGGTCAGGCTGACGGCGAGGCCGTTGATCAGCGCGGCGATGAAGGTGTAGGCGACGATGCCGACCGCGACGCCGG